>JAJIYR010000068.1 GCA_020881085.1 Rickettsia endosymbiont of Bryobia graminum
GTTTAGAAAGTGACTTTTGTATTGATGCACTTGAAGAAGCTATAATAAAATATGGTCAGCCTGAAATCTTTAATACAGATCAAGGTTCTCAATTTACATCAAAAGATTTTACAGATAAACTCATTAAACGTGAAATCAAACTCTAATTAGTGATTCTGTAATTTGGGATAATATAGCATCCTTTAGCTTAACTAAAGTTAAAGTGAAAAATGCTAGAAAAATCTCTTCTACTATTTCAAAAATGGCTACTGGAGAATATAATAATAAAGCTTATAGTTTAGAATCAAATCTTGGTTATAAAATATCTAATAACAATGGTTTAACTATAATCCCCAATATTGGTATTAGAGTAAGCCAATCTCATGACTCTGCCTACACAGAAAAAGGAGTAGGCGTGCAGAACGTTAAAATAAAATCTAAATCTGATTTACCTGTTGTTGGAATAGTTGGTGCAAAAATTGCCAAAAAAATTCAAGTTTCAGAAAATACTGAGATTACACCAATGATACATGCTTCTATTGAAAATAATTTTAACAAAAAACAACCAAAAACAACAGCAGGGTTTGTTTGGATGGGCAATAATTATTTTCAATCCCAAGCAAAAGGTAAAAAAGATAAGCTAGCTTATAATGTTGACGCTAGTGTATTAGTTCGACATAAGAATGTTGAATTAACAACTAGTTATAGCGCCTACTTACAAAAGAAGTACCAATCTCATCAAGGCCAAGTAAAATTAAAAGTCTCTTTTTAATTTTATTAAGTAGGGTAGAAAAATTTTCTACCCTACTTTTAGTTTTAGTTTAATTAACTTTCAAGTTTCTAATTATAAAAAATTGTTTACCTTTACTAATTTTTACTATAACAAACCTTCTTTACTCCATTAATCACCTCTTCCAAGGTTGGTAGAGCTAATTTTTCTAAATTTACAGCATATGGTAGCGGTATATCCTTTCCAGAAATAATCTCTACAGGAGCGTCAAGGTAATCAAAAATTTCTCTCATTACTAAACTTGCAATAGTAACTCCAACACCAGCAAAAAACCACCCCTCTTCTATAACAACTAATCTATTAGTCTTTTTAACAGATTCTAATACTGTATCTATATCTAAAGGTTTTACAGTTCTTAAATCTATAACTTCACAATTGATTCCTTGTTCTTTCAGGCTACTTGCCGCTTCTAAAGCTAACTTAACTTGAATAGAAAATGTTATTATTGTTACATCAGTTCCTTCTATCAAAATTTTTGCCTGACCAAATGGAATTGGCTTAACATCTTCTGATATTTCAAAACTATGACCATAAAGAATTTCATTTTCTAAAAATACGACTGGACTATCGTCGCGAATTGCTGTCATCAATAATCCTTTATGATCTTCAGCACTATACGGCGCTATCACTTTAAGGCCTGGAATATGGCCATAATATGCAGCATAATTTTGACTATGTTGAGCTGCAACCCTACTTGCCGCACCATTAGGACCGCGAAATACTATAGGACATTTTATCATTCCACCAGACATATAATGAGTCTTAGCAGCAGAATTAACTATTTGATCCATCGCTTGCATTGCAAAATTAAAGGTCATAAATTCAACGATAGGGCGAAGACCTGCCATCGCAGCTCCTATAGCAAGACCTGCAAAACCATGCTCTGTTATTGGTGTATCAATTACTCTTTTAGGGCCAAATTCTTCTAATAATCCTTGAGTTACTTTATACGCCCCCTGGTACTCTGCAACTTCCTCTCCCATGATAAATACTTTATCATCCCTTATCATTTCTTCTTTCATAGCATCACGTAATGCTTCACGTACAGTTATTTGTAACATATTCTTAACTCACATATATATCAGTATAAAGTTCTTGTTCATCTGGCAAAGATGAATTCTCTGAAAACTCAACAGAATCTGCCACAATATCTTTTACTTTTTTCTCAATTATTTTTAATTCATCTTCACTGGCATATTTATTATTAATAATAATATTCTTTACTTGCAATATTGGGTCTTGCTCTTTGTAATTTTCCACTTCTTCTTTACTACGATATTTAGCTGGATCAGACATTGAATGCCCTCTATAGCGATAAGTATTCATTTCTAATATGATAGGACCACCTCCATTTCGTACAAAATCCGTCGCTTGACGACAATAATTATACACCGCATCTAATGACATTGCTTCTACTCTATAGCCTTTAATGCCGAAAGATTCACCTTTTTTGTAAAGATCAGTCATAAAAGTAGAACGAGCGACTGAGGTACCCATTGAATACTGATTATTTTCAATAATATAAACAACAGGTAATTTCCATAGAGCAGCCATATTAAAAGCTTCATAAACCTGACCTTGATTTACTGCTCCATCTCCTAAGAAAGTATAGCAAACATTATTAGTACCTGAATATTGCTCAGCAAAAGCAAGCCCAGTTCCTATAGGAACCTGCGCTCCAACAATACCATGACCACCGTAAAATTTATTTTCTACATCAAACATGTGCATAGAACCGCCCTTACCTTTTGAGCAACCAGTTTCTTTACCCATTAATTCAGCGAGAACATATTTAGGTTCAGTACCGGCTAGGATAATATGAGCGTGATCTCGATAACTAGTAATAGTGCTATCTCCTTTCTGCTTAACCAAACCTACCCCTGTAATCACAGCTTCTTGCCCTATATATAAATGGCAAAAACCACCTATCAACCCCATACCATAAAGTTGTCCACACTTTTCTTCAAATCTCCTGAGCAATAACATCTTCTCATATGATTCAAGATATTGAATTTTACTTAACTTATATTTATCTGGAACAATCATTCATTCTCCTAATTTGATGGTCGTAACTTAAAAGCAAGATATATTGAAAAATCTAAAAGTCAAAAAATAGATTGATCACTTATAAACTTTATAACTAAAATATTAACTTAGTAAATTATATTGATAATTATTAATAAATAGAACATTAATTTAACTATCTTATTTTACATACGGATTTTCAGTTTTTATATAATTAAATCTAATAGGAACACCTTGAAGATCAAATGCTTCTCGTAAATTATTGATAAGAAACCTGGTGTAGCTATCTGCAATTTTTTCTGGATTATTAGAAAATAATTTAAAAGTTGGCGGTCTAGTTTTAGTCTGGGTCATATATTTAATTCTTATTCGCCTACCGCCTTTTTGTAGTGGCAACGGATGTTCTTCTGTAGAAAACCCTAACCATTCATTTAACTTACTGGTAGTAATTTTTTTATTCCATAGGGTGTAAATTTTTATTGCAGCGTCTAATACCATATTAATACTTTTCTTATGTATCGCAGATATATATATTATCGGCACTCCTTTTACTTGAGGCAAAGTTTTCTCAATTTTATAAAGAAATTCTTCTTTATATTCTTCCTTATCTTTTTCCTCAATTAAATCCCACTTATTAACCACAATCACTAAACTTCTGCCTTGGTCTATAACATAATTAGCAATATTAAGATCTTGCTGCTCTAATGGAGTTCTTGCATCAACCATTAGAATTACAGTATTAGCAAAATTAATGCTATTAATGGTATCAGAGGTTGATAATTTCTCTAGAGATTCATTTACTCCTCCTTTCTTTCTCAAACCCGCAGTGTCTATTAACTTTAACTTATTATTTTTATATAGCCAATCAACCTCAATAGATTCTCTAGTTATTCCAGCTTCCGGACCTGTTAACAATCTTTCTTCGTCAAGAATAGCATTAATAAAAGTAGATTTTCCAGCATTTGGTCTGCCTGCTACTACTATTTGCAAATAATTATCTTTAATTGGATCAGTTAAGCTATTATCTGATTCTTCTATTTCTAATTTTTCAGCTATTGCTTCATATAAATCAGCCATACCAAGGCCATGCTCCGCTGAAATAGCCACTAAATTATCAAGACCTAACTTATAATATTCTTTAGCAAAATCAAATCTCCCATCACATTTATTAACTACTAAGATGGATTTTTTATTAAATTTCCGAACAAAATGGGCAAAAAATTTGTCTTCTGGTAAGATACCAGTTTTACTATCAACAATTAAACAAAGCAAATCAGCCTCATTAATCGCTTCAACTGTTTGCTGCATCATTCGATTTTCTAATTTACCATCTTCAGGTTCTTCTAAACCAGGTGTATCAATTATAGTAAAAGCAAATGAACCAAGCTCGGCATCAGAATATTTTCTATCTCTAGTTACACCAGGGCGATCATGAGTAATTGCTTTCTTTTTAATAGCTAACCGATTAAAGAGTGTAGATTTTCCAACATTCGGTCTACCAATTAAGGCAATAATTTTTTTCTTCATCTAATTAATTAATAATATTAAAACTGCTATATTATTAGCACTTTATTGAACAAAATTAAACAAGAAAGTCTAAATTAAATAAATTCCCAGTGCTTTTCATGATAAAATGCTTATAGTATCATGATTAAATAAATTAAAGGTAACATTTATGTATAATTGCAATAATCGTATTAACAATTATTATAATATGTTAGAGCTATATAGAGCATCCCTTATCCCATTTAGAGTCAGTTTAGAAGTTACAAAAAATTGGGTTACACACCCTAAAAACCCTTAACATTACCCATAAGTTTTTATGTCCTGATACCAACTAAGATCTTGTAATCATTAACCATATTCATCAACCTACTCCATCCACGCCACAGGCTTATAATACCAGGCGGATGATCACGATTTCTACCAATATACCCACCTAATTT
>JAJIYR010000069.1 GCA_020881085.1 Rickettsia endosymbiont of Bryobia graminum
GCGAAACGCGACGTCATTTTTAGGATCAAGAAACTTTGAAATAGACATAGGTAATATTTTATTAAGGTATTATGAAATACAAGATACAAATATCTCTTGCGCTACATTATATCACAAACTTATGAATTAGTAAAAATCTAAATGGCATTAAATGGAATGACCATTAAGAGAGTAGCGTATATCCTCTAGCTTTTCTTCGTTTAATGATATACTGAACTGCAGTTTCTATATCTTCTTGGGTTTGGCAAGAGATCACTTTGAAACCATTCTGATTACTTATGATGCTACCCCAAGAGCAGATAACATCAGTAGTGCCAAAGAGATTGTTTTGCAAGGATAACCTGTAGTATTTGTAATCCTTAATCCAGCTTAATTTCATAAAAGATTAGAGGTTGCTTGAGATAAGTAACAAATTATATCACAAAAGCAACCTAGTATTAATAAATATCTTTGTTAAAAAACTCTATAAGCATTTTATTAAGCTTTTTGCGATTAACAGCTAAGTCCTTGTTAAACAGCAATTTGCCATCCTTCCATTTACCTATGGCTTGTCGAGATTTAGAGGTGATTATTTCTTCTTCTCCAGTATGAGTATTGCCAGAAATAATGGCATTTACAAGCTGCTCAATACGTTTATAGCCAGTACCTTTTTTAATCTCTTCAGCAATCTCAATTAAAGCTTCTTTATGCTCTGATGACTTTTTTGAGAGAGCAAGGATAGTTTCAGAAGATTTGGCTGATACCTTAGACATATTACCTACAGCTTGCCAAATCCTTAGATCTACCTGAGCAAAGGTAAGAAGAGAGAATATTTTTTTACGGGAGCAGCCAGCAATAGAAGCTAGTTGCTCTTGAGTTAGTTTTGATTATCCAGCTGATGGTTTAAACCTCCACCTTCAGGTGGAGGTTTAAACCATCAGCTGGATAATCAAAACTAAGCTTAATCATTTTGCTATAAAGTATAAGTTATTGGTAAAAGCTAATCAATCTGCTTTTAAGGAATTACATAATATGAATGCTATTACACCTTAGTGCGTAACATGAGTTATATAATATAAAAATAGTAGAATTTTTATCATTAATATAAACTTTTGATTTAAATTAACTAAAATATACATATATTTTTAAGTTAGTAAATTAAATAAATGATTTGTATTTAGATGGTATAAAAAAAGTCTAATGCAAAATTATCTTCTTTCTTTAAGTGGATAGTAGAGCTACTAACTGGTAATTAAAAAAACTTGTAAAAGTACTTGATTTTTTTTGTTAATTTCATTAATGTGCATGACATTGTCTAAATAAGTTTCTTGCCCGCGTGATGGAATGGTAGACATAACGGACTTAAAATCCGTGGGGAGCAATCCCTTGCCGGTTCAAGTCCGGCCGCGGGTACCATCCTAATTCTATCATCTAATTTTCCTCAATAGGTTCATGATGTTTATTCAAACTGAAGTTACCCCAAATCCAAATGCTATAAAGTTTCTACCAAATATTGCTATTAGCCCTGATCAGCCAATGCATTTTAGTAATGTTGATGAAGTAAAAGGCAGAAGTAAGTTAGTGAATCAATTATTTGCTATAAATAATGTGAAATCTATATTTCTTGGTAGTGATTTTGTTACGATTACCAAAGAAGATGACGGAGATTGGCTAGTACTAAAGCCAGAGATATTAATGACCATTATGGATCATTTTACAGCTGGTTTTACAGTTTTTGATAATAATGATCAATCTATTGTCAATAATATTGAGGAGTTATCAGAAATTGAAAAGCAAATAGTTGAAATTATTGATACTAGAGTTCGTCCATCTGTTGCTATGGATGGTGGGGACATAATTTATAAGGGATTTAAAAATGGTATAGTACTTCTTGAACTTAGAGGAGCATGTTCTGGTTGTCCTAGTTCTAGTATCACTTTAAAAAATGGTATTGAATCAATGTTAAAACATTACGTTCCAGAAGTGGTATCTGTAGAAGCTGTTAATGAGTAATTACCTATAACCATTTACGTTTTTTGAAATATCTATAAGGTATTAGTACAGATATAACCATTAGTAACAATACTATAGGGTATCCATAAGACGAATGTAATTCCGGCATAAATTCAAAATTCATTCCATATATACTTGCAATTAGAGTAGGTGGAAGGAAAAAGATACTAGCTATTGAGAAAATTTTAATAAGATCATTTTGTTCAATAGCAATCATTCCTAAGGTTGCGTCTAGGGCTCTTGCTATTTCATCTGATATAAAGTGAGAGAAATCAATAATAGACTCTATATCACTTAATAAAGTATTTAATGAGTCAGTGATATGTTTGCTTTGTTTAAAAGGTGAAGATTTTAAAGTATATTGTAAAGCCATGGTTAGAGAAAATAAACTCTCACGGCATTTTAATAATAAATCACTTTATTTTCCTATTTTCCCCAATATTTCACTATAGTTTGTTGATTTTGAAGTTGTATCAAAAATTATTCTTCCACATATATCCATCTCAACGGTAATAGATTGTACTATATTAGATAGCTCAGTAACAGAACAGCCGAATAATGCTAATAAGATATTATCGGAATTATAGTTAGTAGGAGGTTGTTTTTTAAGTAATTTATTAATACAATTGTTAAATGGTTTTAAGCTAACATAACGAACAGTTATTAGGCGATTTTTATGTAAAATAAATACAATAGATTGAGTGTCAGGAAAACCATTTTCTAAAAATACTAATTCAGTAACTGTAAGGTATAAGCTTAGGATTACCCATAAGTTTTTATGTCCTGATACCAACTAAGATCTTGTAATCATTAACCATATTCATCAACCTACTCCATCCACGCCACAGGCTTATAATACCAGGCGGATGATCACGATTTCTACCAATATACCCACCTAATTT
>JAJIYR010000070.1 GCA_020881085.1 Rickettsia endosymbiont of Bryobia graminum
AAATCCTATAGAACATTATTGGTTTAAGATTAAGAACGAAATAAGAAAACTAAGTGGTGAATTCAAAGATATTATCATGGCTGTAGAACACGTACTAAAGTTTATTTAAGCGTACCTATTTCCTATGATTTTGCTATATGCCCCAGCATTTTTGGGTCAGCGATAATGATTAATCTCTTAAAATCGTGATTATCACTTAGGGTTTTTTCTATAAATCTGAGTTACTTGTTTTGCTGCTTCATGATGTTCTAAATCTTTAGGAGAAGAATGTGGTTCAAATAAAGAGCCTGGAGCGGATTTTTTTTGATAAAGACTATCTTTTTTAGTGTGCTTATGATGATTTTCCAAAATTATAGGGATAGTTTGTAATGTTTTAGTAATTTTAATACCGTATGCTAGATATAAAATGAATTTAGCGTTGTTAGCAACAGTAATTAATGTACTTAAGTCATTTTTCATAATATACCTCAAAGTTTAAATGATCTAATAAGTTTTCTACAATTATAAATTATATAGTAATATCTAACTAATTATTTAGCAATAGGAGTGGACTTTAAATATTATATTTGACTAAAAGGTTATTTATTGTTATAAGATTTTAATCAAATAATGGGGCGTAGCCAAGTGGTAAGGCAACGGTTTTTGATATCGTCATTCGGTGGTTCGAACCCATCCGCCCCAGCCATATTGTCTTAAGATTTAGTCTTATCTACAAATTCTTACCTATATAGATGATAATATGACTTGCTTTCATATATTTTTGCTTTTATTAATTATGATAAGTAAAAGATTTAATTATTGGTATGGTTATATATAGTTTATTATTAACTATAAAAACTGTATAATAACTTATTACTGCAATCATAAATTTATATAAAAGAATTACATTTATGGCAAGCGCTTCTACTATTATGACAAGTACCTCTACTAAACAGAGACCTCCTTATGTTAAAAAATATAATAGTTGGCGTATTAGAATTTTATACTCCATAATAATTGGCTACTCTACATTTTATTTTTGTCGCCAAAATTTTAATATTGCAATGCCTGATTTAATGAATCATTTTGAGGTAACAAAAACTCAACTTGGTTGGATTCTAACGATAGCTTCTGTAGTCTATGGTATAGGAAAATTAGTTAATGGTTTTTTAAGTGATAGATCTAATGCTCGGATGTTTATGTTTCTTGGCCTTGCTTCTGTTGGGTTGATAACGTTAGCAACAGGTTTTACTAATAGTATATGGTTGGTTGGTATATTATGGATTTTGAATAATTGGTTTCAATCAATGGGGTGGCCGCCAGCAACGCGTATGTTAACCCATTGGTATGCTCATAAAGAGTTAGGGCTAAAATGGTCTTTAGGTGCAACATCTAATCAGATAGGTGGAGCGATCACTATGATAATATGTGGTTATTTAGTAGATGTTTATGGCTGGAAAATGGCATTTATAGTTCCAGGAATAGTTGCATTGATAGTTTCCTTGTTTATATTTAATAGATTGCGTAACTCCCCCGATGAAGTAGGTTTGCCAGTAGTAGAAGAATATAAAGAATGCGAAATACCTGCACCTAATGAATATGAGCGTATACCAACATATGATTTGATGAAGATAATATTCTATAATAGATTAATGTGGTATGTTTGTTTAGCAAATATGTTTGTGTATGTTGTGCGGGTAGGAATAATTTACTGGGCTCCTCTATTTTTGCATCAGCTAAAAAATTCTTCTATATCAGAAGCTGGTTGGCAAGTTGCTTCGTATGAGCTATTAGGTTTAGTTAGTGGTATTGGGGCTGGTTGGATGTCAGATAAATTATTTCAAGGTAGACGTGGACCTGTTGGGTCAGTATTCATGCTAGGTTTATCTATAACGCTTATTTTATTTTGGCAAATACCTAAAGAATATGACATATTAAGCTTAGTTATTATTTCTTTGGCAGGTTTTTTTGTTGCGGGCCCACAAGTATTAATTGGTATTGCTACTGCTGACTTTACGAATAGACAGGCGGTTGGTACTGCTAATGGTCTTGCGGGTTTATTTGGCTACCTTGGAGCAGCGGTGGCTGGTGTGTGTGTCGGTTGGATTTCTGATAATGTTGGGTGGGATGGTGTATTTATATTTTTTAGTGTGTCAGCTTTGTTAGGTGGAATGTTTTTTGCTTTAACTTGGAATTGCAATTCTCGAAAAATTGTTGTAAGCTGATAATAATGCTAAGTTAGTGAAAGAAATACATATTTTACTTGCTAAAAATCTAGAAAATTATATAAATGTTAACGATAAATTAATAAGGTTTGTTGTGACTCAAGAATATACATTTTCAATGATTAAGCCAGATGCTACAAAAAGAAACTTAATCGGAAAAATCAATAGTTATTTAGAAGCTGTAGGGCTAAAAATAGTCGCCCAAAAAATGATAATTTTATCTAAAGAGCAAGCAGAAGAGTTTTATGCAGAGCATAAAGCTAGGGGCTTTTTTGACGGTATGATAAAATCTATCACATCTGGTCCAGTTGTATTACAAGTTTTAAAGGGTGATAACGCTATTTTAAAGAATCGTGAGGTTATGGGTGCAACTAACCCAGATGACGCTAAACCTGGAACAATTAGAAAAGATTTTGCAGAAAATATTGAAGCGAATAGTATTCATGGTTCAGATGCTATAGAGAGTGCTAATAGAGAAGTAAATTTCTTCTTTAAAAAAGAAGAAATTGTAGAATAATATTTTTAGAATAGAAGGGTTAATTTATATTAATACAATTAATCCTTTTCAATTGATACCCTTTCTAACATTCCGTATACAATTCTAATTTTTACTTACAAAATTTATTACGAAGATAATATATGAAATATAATGTTATAGTTATTGGTGCTGGTCATGCTGGCTGTGAGGCTGCATCTGCTTCAGCGCGTCTTGGCATAGATACTCTGCTTATAACTATAAAGGCTGATAATATCGGTGAAATGTCATGTAATCCTGCAATAGGAGGAGTAGCAAAAGGTACCTTAGTAAGAGAAATAGATGCGCTTGATGGTCTTATGGGAAAAGTTATAGATAAGGCTGGTATACATTATAAAATGTTAAATGAAAGTAGGGGGGCAGCTGTTTGGGGTCCTAGAGCTCAGGCTGATAGAAAACTCTATAAAGAGGCGATGTATGATACTTTAAAAAATTGTCTAAATTTAACTATTTTATATGCATCTGTAGAAAATATAGAAGTTGATAACTCTGAGGTAAAAGGTGTAATTTTAGATAATGGTACTAGAATTGAATGTAAAAAGATTATTCTAACTACAGGAACTTTTTTATCAGGTTTGATACACATAGGTTCTCAAAAAATACCAGCTGGTAGAGTTGGTGAGAAGCCTTCCTACGGTTTATCATTTACATTAAAATCGTTAGGATTTGCTCTTGGTAGATTAAAAACTGGTACTCCTCCAAGACTAGATGGTAGAACTATTGATTATAGTCAAGTTGAAATACAGCCGGGAGATTTTATACCTAGACCTTTTTCTGAGTTAACAAAGGTAGTAAAAGTAAAGCAGATAAATTGCTTTATTACTAGAACAACTGAAGAAACTCATAAAATTATTAGGAATAATTTAGAAAAATCTGCCATGTATTCAGGGCAGATTGAAGGAATAGGGCCGAGATATTGTCCATCTATCGAAGATAAAATAAATCGTTTTAGTTCTAAGGCTAGTCATCAAGTATTTTTAGAGCCAGAGGGGTTAGATGATTATACTATATACCCCAATGGTATTTCTACTTCTTTACCTGAAGATGTGCAGTTAGAAATATTAAAAACTATTCTAGGCCTTAAAAATTCTGTTATGTTAAGACCAGGTTATGCAATAGAGTATGATTATGTTGATCCTAGAGAGCTTAGATCTACTCTTGAAACTAAAAAAGTAAAAGGCCTTTATTTTGCTGGTCAAATTAATGGCACTACAGGTTATGAAGAAGCAGCAGGGCAAGGTATAATTGCAGGAATCAATGCAGCTTTATCAGTAAAAAACCAACCTAATTTTATTTTAACTAGGGCAGATGCTTATATTGGAGTGATGATTGATGATTTGATTACTCTTGGTACTATAGAACCTTATAGAATGTTTACTTCTAGATCGGAATACCGTCTTTCTGTTAGGGCAGATAACGCAGACTTAAGGCTCACTCCTATGGCAATAGGAATAGGCTTAGCGTCGGCGCAACGTAAAGAAGTTTATAATAGGAAATTTGATGAGCTTCAAAAAGCTTTGTATATTACTAAAAAACTTTCAATAACTACTACTAAATTAGCAAACAATGGCGTTTCTGTTTCACAAGATGGTACATATAAATCAGTTTTTGAGTTATTGGGATTGCCAAATTTAACTATTGATAAAATAATAAAAATTTTTCCTGAAATATCATCAATTAGTAGAAAAATACTTGATTATATAAGTATAGAATCAAAATACTCTTTTTATCTCTCTCGTCAAAATGCTGATATTCAGTTGTTTAAAGAAGAAGAGACGGAAAATATTCCTGAAGATATAGACTTTTCTCTAATACCTAGCTTGTCTATAGAGGTTAGAGAAAAGCTTAAATATCATAAACCTAGTACTATTGGAGCAACTAGAAGAATATCTGGTGTTACTCCTGCGGCCTTAACTGCTATTATCATTTATATGAAAACAAGATATAAAAATAATGCTTGATCTTAATAATATTCCACGTGAAACAATTGAAGCATTAAAGAAATATCAATCATTAGTACTAAAATGGAACAAAGTTATTAATTTAGTTTCTTATAGTACTGAAGCTGAGTTTTGGACAAGGCATATTTTAGATTCCTTACAATTAATGAAATACATAAATAATTTTGATAATACTATAGTAGATATAGGATCAGGTGCTGGTTTACCTGGAATAATATTATCTATTGCAGGTATAAGAAATGTCACTTTAATTGAATCTGATGAAAGGAAAGTATCTTTTTTAATACAGGCTACAAAATGTTCTAATAATAAAATCAATATAATTAATGACAGAATAGAGAATGTAGTATTAGAATGTGATATAGTAACCTCTAGAGCTTTTGCGCCATTAGAAAAAATATTTTCTTACACAAAAAATATTAGAGTAAAAGATAAATATTTATTACTTAAGGGACAGAAGTATCAAGAAGAAATTACCAATGCTAAGAAAAAATGGTTATTTAATCATTTGACATATGATAGTATGACTTCTAATAATAGTAAGATTATAGAAATAAGTAATTTAGAAAAAATTGCATGACAATAAAATTTGCAATAGTAAATCAAAAGGGCGGTGTAGGTAAAACTACTACGGCAGTCAATTTATCAACAGCTTTATCTGCAATGGATAAAAAAATTTTAATGATAGATTTAGATCCTCAAGGAAACAGTAGTACTGGTTTTGGTATTAACCAGCAAGATAGAAAGGTGACTATATACCAGGTTTTGATTGGTTTGAAATCAATTAAAGAAGCTATTATGCCTACCAATATCCCTAACTTACAATTAATCACTTCTAATACAAATTTATCAGGGGCAGAATCAGATTTATTAACAGTAAAGAAAAGAGAATATTTATTAGCAGCTATATTAAATGAGATAGAAAAAGAATATGACTATATTATTATAGACTGTCCACCTTCTCTTAATCTTCTTACCGTCAATGCTTTGGTAGCTTGTGATAAGGTATTAATCCCTATGCAATGTGATTTTTATTCCTTAGAAGGATTAAGCCATTTGCTAAAAACAATTGAAATTATTGAAAAAAATTTAAATCCTAGAATAAAGATTTCTGGTATTTTATTTACTATGTATGATAGAAGAAATCGTTTAACTGAACAGGTTGAGGATGACGTAAGAAAATGTCTAGGTGAATTAGTATTTAAAACAGTTATACCAAGAAATGTTAAACTTTCTGAAGCTCCTTCTTACGGTAAGCCAGCTATTATTTATGATTACAGATGTTCTGGCTCTATTGCTTATATGGAGCTTACAAAGGAAATTTTAGGTAGGGATATATGACAAATAGAGGTTTAGGTAAAGGATTATCCGCATTACTAAGAGATAATGTTCCCAATATAGAAAAAGATGATTTTGTTAAAATTATTGATATTGATCAAATAGAAGCAAGTAATAATCAGCCACGGAAGAAATTTGAATATGATAAAATCAAGGAGTTAGCTGACTCAATAGGTAATACCGGTTTGTTGCAACCCATTATCGTTAGTTCTATTAGTGATAAAAAATATAAAATTATTGCTGGAGAAAGGCGCTGGCGGGCCTGTAAAATAGCAAAATTACAGGAAGTCCCTGTAATTATAAAAGATTTAAGTAATAAAGAAATATTAGAAGTTGCTTTAATTGAAAACATTCAGAGAGAAGAATTATCAGTTATAGAAGAATCAGAAGGTTATGCCCGTTTAATTAAGGAATTTGGTTATACTCAAGAACAATTAGCAGAGAAGTTAAGTAAGAGTAGAAGCCACATAGCCAACTTATTAAGACTAAATCAGTTGCCGGAAACTATAAAAAATAAAGTTAATGATAATATTCTAACTATGGGGCATGCAAGATGTTTAGTAAATCATCAACAAGCAGAAAAAATAGCTAGTTATATTATAGAAAATGATTTAAACGTTAGGCAGACAGAAGAATATGTTAGAAATTGGTCTAAAAAGGAACATGAAAAGTTTCCTAGACGTAATAAACGGGTAGAACAGAAGTTCATAAAAGAAGGTAATAAAGATAGTGATCTACAATTATTAGTGAAATCATTATCAGAAAGATTTAATATGAAAATTACTATAGAAGATTATACAGTTGGTGGAAAATTAATGTTTCATTACGGTAATTTAGAGGAGCTTGATTCAATATTATCGAGGTTAAGTTAGATGCAAATATTTTTAGATAGCGCAGACATAAAAGAAATAAAGGAAATAAATCAGCTGGGGGTAATTGATGGTTTAACTACTAATCCTTCTTTAATGTCTAAAACAACTAATGATTTTAAAGCAACTATTGTTGAAATATGTAAGATAATAGATTCAGATGTAAGTATAGAAGTAGCAGCTAATGATTTTGACAATATGATTGATCAGGGTAATAAAATTCTTGGAATTTCTAACAATATTGTTATAAAACTACCTATAACGTGGGATGGGATTAGAGCATGTAGATATTTTGCCGATAAAGGAAGAAAAGTAAATATGACTTTATGTTTTTCTGCTAACCAGGCATTGATTGCTGCAAAAGCTGGAGCTGCTTATGTATCACCTTTCATAGGCAGATTAGATGATATCGGACAAGAAGGTATTAATTTAATAAGGGATATAAGACAAATCTACGATAATTATAAAGATAAATTACAAACAAAGATCCTTGCTGCTTCAATAAGAAACTCAAACCATGTCTTTCAATGTGCTCAGACTGGTTCTGATGTTATTACGATGCCAGGGAAAGTTATTAAACAATTACTAGATCATCCGTTAACATTAGCAGGATTAGAAATTTTTAATAAAGACTGGAATAATTCTGGATTAAAGATATAACGTTTTTAAAAACACAATATTATCACCTTAACGCTTTAGACAAAATAAAGGAAATCAATAATTATGTCATATCAGTATGTTTATGTTATGAATGGTTTGAGCAAGACTATTAATGGTAAACAAATTTTAAAAGAAACACATCTATCATTTTTACCTGGAGCAAAAATTGGTATTATTGGACCAAATGGCGCTGGTAAATCTACTTTGCTTAAGATTATGGCAGGTATTGATAAAGAATATGATGGGGAAGCATTTGTTGCAAGTGGTGTTAAAGTTGGTTATTTGGCACAGGAGCCCCATCTTGATCCAATGCGTAATGTTTTTGAAAATATCATGGAAGGATTGAGTGAAAAAAAGGCTTTGATTGATGAGTTTAACGAAATAAGTCTTAGATTTGCTGAAGAAATGTCAGATGATGAAATGAATGATCTTTTGGCAAAGCAAGCCGATCTTCAAGAAAAAATAGATAGTTGCGATGCTTGGAGCCTAGAGAGAGAAATAGATATTGCTATGAATGCCCTAAGATGTCCTGATAAAGATGCAGATGTAACAAAAATTTCTGGAGGAGAAAAAAGGAGAGTAGCTTTGTGTAAGTTACTATTAGAAAAGCCTGATATGTTATTATTGGATGAACCAACAAACCATTTGGATGCTGAGTCTGTATCATGGCTTGAAAATTACTTGAAGAATTATAAAGGGACCGTAATAGTTATTACTCATGATAGATATTTTCTTGATAATGTGACAGAGTGGATATTAGAAGTTGATCGAGGTAGATGTGTCCCTTGGCATTCTAACTATACTGCTTGGTTAGAACAAAAACAAGCTAAAATGGAACTTGAAGATAAGGAAGAAGATAACCGAAGTAAACAATTAAAGCCTGAGCTTGAGTGGATTCGTCAATCACCAAAAGCTAGACAATCAAAAAGTAAGGCAAGAATTACAGCTTACCAAGAGTTGCTTGCTAAACAAAAAGAACAAGTGTCTGGTGTTGCCCAAATTATTATACCTAATGGACCGCGTTTAGGTGATTTAGTTATAGAAGCAGATAACATAGCTAAGAGATTTGGTGATAAGGTTTTATTATCGGATTTTAGTTTTAAAATTCCTCCAGGGGCAATTGTTGGTATTATTGGACCAAACGGTGCTGGTAAAACGACCTTATTTAATATTATAACTGGTAAAATTGTTCCAGATCATGGAACAATTAAATTAGGGCAAACAGTTAAGCTTGGTTATGTTGATCAATCAAGAGATCATTTAGATGATAACAAAACAGTTTGGGCTGAAATATCTGAAGGTTTAGAAGATTTACAACTAGGTCCAAAATCAATGAAAAGTAGGGCTTATTGTGCAGCTTTTAATTTTAGAGGAGGTGATCAACAAAAGAAAGTAGGACAATTATCTGGAGGTGAGCGTAATAGAGTTCATGTAGCGAAATTGCTGAAAGAAGGTGCAAATGTTATACTGCTTGATGAACCGTCAAATGATCTTGATGTTGATACTTTAAGAGCTTTAGAAGATGCAATTTTAGATTTTGCTGGATGTGTTTTGGTAATAAGCCATGATCGTTGGTTTTTGGATAGGATAGCAACTCATATTATCGCATATGATAAAGATGGAAATGCTACTTGGTTTGAAGGTAATTATCAGGATTACCATAATTATATAGTGGGTTCAACTGGTGAAAATGTTATAAATGCTAAATATCGCCATAAAAAATTGGTATAAAATCTTTTTTGCCAGTTGTTTTAGGCAACAGGCAGGTTTAGTTATGGTAATAGGATATGTCTTTAGGTGAAATATTAATAGTAGCGTTAGTTGCAATTATAGTAGCTAAGCCTGAGGATATTCCAATTCTTTTAAAAAAAATTCAGCAATTTAAATCATATTTTTCTGATATCAAAAATCAGTTATTATCTTATGTTACTAAAGATATAAAGATAGAAAATATGACATTAGAAAACACTCCTGAGCAATTAAATTATTATCTAGAAAGAATTATAGATATCCAAGGATATTATGAAGGAAATTATTCTCTCGAAGATCTCAAAGCGAAACATAAAGAATTAATAGGAATAAAGAATTTAGATCTTGATAAATAAAAGTAATCCCCGCCGCAAGCAGCGGGGTATTTTAGAAGAAAGCTAGCTGATGATCCTCATGCAGTTTCTTATATTCCATGCCTTGGTTTTTTTACGTATTTTCCTATCATATTCTCATTTCCATGCTTACCTA
>JAJIYR010000071.1 GCA_020881085.1 Rickettsia endosymbiont of Bryobia graminum
TGAGTATACACTTTACGCTCATTTTGCTCCAGTAATAAGTCATTTATTCTTTCCTATTGATGATAATCCTTATCTTTCAATGATGATGACTTTTGTTACATTTGCAGTTGGTTTAGCTGCTCGACCTATTGGTGGTATACTAAATTAACTTGAAGATTTTGAGAAATGGTTAACGATAATTTCCAAACTATTAACGTTAACCATTTCTCCAACTCTGCAAGTTAATTGATTATATATATGTTAAAGCGTACATATGTAAACTACTAGTTAGTGATCTTAATATTTTTGGCATAATAATAGTGATATAATTAATAGAAAATAATCAATTATTAGGTGTAGAGATATTTCTCTAATAAAAAGTTCTTTATCTTAAAAATTCATTTTCCAGATATTGAAATAAATATTAAAAGAATAATATGTATGTTTTAGCATACATATTATTAATATATACAAGCTGCCATACATAGCTAGTTCTGTTCTTATAATAAAAAACATATATATGTTAATATGTTTCATTTGATTTTATTGTGTATATTATTTTTATAATGTGTGCCCGTACGTTCTAACCTGAGTTTACATCTAAGTAATAAAGTAACAACCAGTCTGGTTCTATATGAAATCCCAAATACCATTTTGGCCCCAGAGGGTTAGGGAAGAAGTGATGAAAAAGTGCTACATTTAATGATAAGCACTGTCATGGTCTGTATGTAATGTGAGCAGGCGTAGATAAGAATCTTCTCTTAAGGCTAAAACTCTATACTTTTGAGAAAATCTAAAAGAGTAAATACGATCTTTATCTTTTGTAGTTTTAGATATAATAGCTTCCCATTTTAACCCTTGATCTCGATATAATTCATCCCAATTAAGACTACTTATTTTTCTTAAAGTTTTGATTAATGCCAATTGTTCATTTTTTTGAAGAGTAAATAAATCTTTTTGGAATTCTTGATTATTTAAATCAATTTTAATTTTGGTCATTTTCAATTTTTTTGGCTATTTCCTCAAAATTATTTTTTGGTTTATTGTTGTCGGCCCAAGATAAAGCTTTATCTAATTTGGCTAAATTATTTCCTTGATATAACCATTGTTCTGAGTCTGCAATAAATTCTCCTTTTTTTATAAGCCAAGTGCCGTTATCTAATTGGTCTATTAATACCATTTGGCCAGCAAATTCTTTACCTAGGGATAACTGGCCATTATTTCCTATTGTTTTTACTTGTTGATGTTGAGACATAATAAAATCCTAATTTAGTATCTTAGGAATTTAGTATATCATAATTATCCTAACTTAACAATATCAATGTCACGAAAACAAATGTTTTTGGTATCTCTAAATAATGATTTCATTTATAATGTTGAATTGGTACGGCTCAAACTAAGATTGACGTTTAGCGACCTTAGCAATAGTACCTCTTGAACAGTTGAGTAAACTAATAATCATATTATACGACTTGTTCTCAGATAGTAATAGTTTAATGTTACTATGTAATTGAGTATTTTCTCTTCTTCCTTTGTATAGCCCATAGGTTTTTGCCTTAGATATTCCTTCTTTTTGCCTGCGTCTTCGATCTTGATAATCTTTACGAGCTACAGCAGCTAACATATCAAGCATTAAATCATTAATTGCTGTTAGCATGCGATTGGTAAATTCGTCATTATTTTCTACAAATTGATGGCTTGTTGGTAAATCAAGAGATACTATTTTAAGTTGTTTTGATTTAATAATTGTTTTTAACTTGTTCCAGTCAATATCATTTAGTCTTGATATGCGGTCTATTTGCTCAACTAAAATAATATCATTCGGCTGTGCAATATCTAGTAATCTAAAAAGTTCAGGGCGATCTAGTTTAGCACCGCTTTCGTATTCTATAAAGAAAGAAGCAACAGTTAAATTTGAATTATTAGCAAATTGGAGTAGGGCATCTTTTGCTCTTGCTGCATCTTGTTCTTTTGTTGATGCACGTAAATATCCATATACACGAAAATTTTTAGTCATAGGTGATAATAGTCTATTATAAGTGGTTTTATAATATCAGTCTATTATAGATCATGCAACACTTTAAAATAGACTGGATTTTAGTGATCTATATAAGGTATACTCAATGAAAACTATAGTGATTACAAGCGATAAAGGTGGAGTTGGTAAATCTACTTTAGCTGCCCTGATGATTGAATGGTTAAATTTTAATAATATAACAGTAAATTTAATAGATGCTGATCCTATACAATGTACCCGTACATGGGTTAATAATTGTACTCTAGATGGCAGAACAATATTATCACCTATATCAGATTATTTAATTATCGATACTGCTGGTACTTCCGGTGCAAGCTTGAGTTGGATACAAAAAGCTGATTTAATCATTGCTCCATTTCAACCACATTACATAGACATCAAGACAATTATTGACTGGTTTTGTTCTATTAATCTTAAAATACAGCAAAAAGTAATATTCGTACCAAATCGCTATCAAAAAACCAATGAGCAAAAAGAAGGGCTATTAGAAGTACAAAAAGCATTGAATACAGAAAAAGCAGGTACATTGACGTCATATCTTTCAAACAGACCTGCAATTTATGGCACTGTATTAAATGGCTCTCCCATGAATTTTTTTCTACAATTCAAAGACCATGCAGTAATAAATGAAATCACCAATTTAATGCAGTTTATTATAAAATAAAAATTTTAAACACAATGAGAAAAATAGTTAATCCTGACAAAGTGATAAGATATCAGAATGATTTATTGAACAATTATACTCATCAAAAGCAATTATATAACTATAAGATTACTACTAGAATTAACAATCTTTTGCTTAATACATTAAAAAATATTGTTCTTTCTGATAGAACGGGTGGTCACTATAAATATACGAGTATTTCTGATATAATACGTAGTGCCCTTGAAGCTTATAAAAATGGTATGGATTTAATGGTACAACGTGAACAAGGTCAATATCAAGAAACATCTTTTAAGGTATCACAAGAACTAAAAGATTTTTATATGGCTTTACCACATAATGCCAAAACTGAAATATTGGAAAGGGCAATACTAACTTATATTAAGTACAAACTATAACATAGCGTGTAATATAGTACCTTACTATACCATATTTTATAATTTACACATTCACTTGGACAGAGCCAAGGGGTTATTGTTCGTATAAGGCCCAATACTAAAGATCGTGCCAGGAGTGGCAAAGTTAAGAAGTTAAACAGGGAAATTTTTTATATTTTCTTCATATATTTTTTGAGCTTCCGATAATGATAATTTTGAATAAATCTCTAGAGACTTACGGGTTTCATG
>JAJIYR010000072.1 GCA_020881085.1 Rickettsia endosymbiont of Bryobia graminum
CATTGTCATTGTTCCTTCTTTGTATTTATTTATTACTTTGTTCCTTAAATCTTGGCTATATGCTCGCATAAATCATTATCTAACTTTTTAAACTATTCTTATACAGCACTTATCATAATAGTTCAATCGGGTTAGATATATTTAAAGAAGGGAGTAATTTTATATCATTTTCTAATATTTCACTAAATAAATCATATTCACAAAGTATTTTATCAAAATATTTATACATTAAGGAAAAACGATTTTTAGTCGTTGGATTCACATCTATCTCTGATAAAGAACCCATTGATAGATCATCTTGTAAATCTATTATTATATTCTGTTCATGTTCATTATTTAACTTAAAATCTGTAATCATCAACTTCAAACTACCTGCAGCTGAATGACCGCACACTATATGATATTTTAAAGACATTTTTAAATTTTACTTATTAAATTAAGTTCTAGTTTGAGTGGCATTCATTGCTAGGCTTGCCGAAACAAATTTCTCTAAATCTCCATCAAGAACTCCTTTAGTATCAGAAGTTTCGTAATTAGTACGCAAATCTTTAACCATCTGATAAGGTTGTAATACATAGGATCTTATTTGATGCCCCCAGCCAATATCAGTCTTTGAAGCGTTTTGTTCATCAATATCATCATTACGTTTCTTCATCTCAAATTCGAAGAGTCTTGCCTTAAGCATTTTCATAGCTTCAGCCTTATTTTTATGCTGAGATCTAACGCTTTGACATTGAGTTACTATCTTAGTAGGCAAATGGGTAATTCTTACAGCAGAGTCAGTAGTATTTACGTGTTGACCTCCAGCACCAGATGATCTATAGGTATCAATTCTCAAGTCTTTCTCATCTATTACTATTTCTATATCATCATCAATCTCTGGATATACCCAACTACTTGCAAAGCTAGTCATTCTTTTTCCTGCTGCATTAAAAGGTGAAATCCTAACTAATCTATGCACTCCTGATTCTGTTCTAAACCAACCATAAGCTTGATAACCTTCAATTTTGATAGTACAGGATTTTATCCCAGCTTCTTCACCATTAATAAGATGAATAATCTCTGTTTTAAAACCTAATCTTTCTGCAAAACGCAAGTACATTCTCATCATGATTGACGCCCAATCATAACTTTCCGTTCCACCGGCACCTGCATTAATTTCTAGAAAACAATTATTACTATCAAGTTCTCCAGAAAATAAACATTCAGTTTCAAATTTTTCAGCAATAATGGCTAGGTTTTGTAAATCCTCTTGAATTTGCTGTAAAATCTTCTGATCATTCTCTAAAAGAGCTAATTCTTCAAGTTCCACACATTCAGTAAGCTTAGATTTAAGATTATTAAAAGAATTAAGCTTTGTTTCCAATATTCTTTTTTCTTTTAAAGTAGCTTGAGCTTTTTCCTGATTATTCCATAAATCAGGATCTTCCGAAATAGTTTCTAATTCTAGAAGCCTTTTTGCTGAATTATCAACGTCAAAGTGACCTCCTGAGCAGCCCTAAAGACTGTTCAATTTTTGTTACATTATGTTCAATTTCACTGCGCACTATTAATTTTCCTACTCTAAAATGAAATTTTGTTATATATTATCGGTAAAATTTGCATTACCTGAAAAATTGATGTCATGATTACATGGGATTGCTCTCATGAATAAATTATATCATGGCGAGGGCCCGTAAGGCGACGTGGCCATCCAGTTGCTGTGTTACTGTCATGCTGAACTTGTTTCAGCATCTAAGACCCCGAAACAAGTTCGGGATGACATTGTTAGTATTTTTCTGGATGGCCACGCAATTGCTAAAGCAATTGCTAGCTATGACACTTTTAATATTATTCTATGCAGATACAATATCTGTAAGATAACTCAGTTATTTTAAGGACAATGTTAAATTTGCAATATAAAACTTAAATATTATACTAGAAATACCATGAATAATCAAAAGTTTATCAGAAATTTTTCAATCATTGCTCACATAGACCATGGAAAGTCTACTTTAGCTGATAGACTAATTGAATATTGCGGAGGACTTACCGCCCGCGAGATGAGTAAGCAAGTTCTTGATTCAATGGATATAGAGCAAGAACGCGGTATTACTATTAAAGCTCAAACAGTTAGATTAACTTATAAAGCAAAAAATGGTAATACTTATTACCTTAACCTCATGGATACGCCTGGTCACGTAGATTTTTCCTATGAAGTAAGTAGATCCTTGGCTGCTTGTGAAGGATCTCTATTGGTTGTTGATAGCAGCCAAGGTGTGGAGGCTCAAACTCTAGCAAATGTTTATCAAGCTATTGACAATAATCATGAAATTATTCCAGTATTAAATAAAATTGATTTACCTGCTAGTGATCCAGATAAAGCTAGACAACAAATAGAGGATGTTATTGGTATAGATGCAAGCAATGCCTTATTAATTTCTGCTAAAAGTGGCATCGGAATTGAAGAGACACTTGAAGCAATAGTCCATAGATTACCGCCTCTTAAGACTAGTAATTCAGATGTATTAAAAGCATTATTAGTTGATAGCTGGTATGATTCTTACTTAGGTGTAGTAATTTTAGTTAGAGTCATTGATGGTGTATTACGTAAAAATATGCGTATTAGAATGATGGCAACTAATTCTAGTTATAATGTTGAAAATGTCGGATATTTTACTCCTAAAAAACATATATCAGATGTATTATCTCCTGGAGAAATAGGTTTTTTTACCGCTTCTATAAAGCAAGTAGCAGATTGTAAAGTTGGTGATACAATAACTGATGATAAAAAACCTTGTCTAGAGGTTTTACCTGGCTTTAAACCTCATCTACCAGTAGTATTCTGCGGTTTATACCCTTCTGATGCATCACAATTTGAACATTTAAAAGATTCTTTAGCTAAACTACAACTTAATGATGCAAGTTTTGAATTTGAAGCAGAAAGTTCAACTGCCTTAGGCTTTGGTTTCCGTTGTGGATTTTTAGGGTTATTGCATTTAGAAATAATTCAAGAAAGATTAGATCGTGAATTTGATCTTGATATGATTACAACAGCTCCTAGCGTAGTCTACCAAATTAATATGAATGATGGTACACAATTAGAAATACATAATCCAGCTGATATGCCACCTGTTCAAAATATTAATTCAATGTTAGAGCCGTGGGTTAAAGCGACAATATTTGTTCCTGATGAATTCTTAGGTAATGTACTAGCTCTATGTACAGATAAAAGGGGCGTACAAATTGAATTAACTTATGTAGCTGGTAGAGCAATGGTAATTTACAGACTACCATTAAATGAGATAGTATTTGATTTTTACGATAAATTAAAAAGCTATACTAAAGGTTATGCGAGTTTTGATTGGGAAATGGATGGTTACGAAGAAAGCGAGCTAGTAAAATTAACTATTCTAGTCAATAGCGAGCCAGTTGATGCTCTGTCTACTATTGTCCATCGTTCTCGAGCAGAATATAGAGGCAGGGAATTATGCAAACGTCTTAGCGAATTAATTCCAAGACAATTATTCCAAATTGCTATTCAGGCTGCCATTGGTAGTAGAATAATAGCAAGAGAAACTGTTAAAGCTATGAGAAAAGACGTATTATCTAAATGCTATGGTGGTGATATAAGTCGTAAACGTAAGCTACTAGAAAAGCAAAAAGCTGGTAAGAAAAGAATGCGTAATGTTGGTAATGTAGAAATCCCTCAGTCAGCTTTTATTGCAGCTCTTAAATTAGGAGATGATTAGGATTGAAAAGCAAAATTGATATCATTCTAGCTACGACGGAGACCCAAAGGATATAAATAACGTCATGCTGAATTTATTTCAGCATCTAATAGATCCCGAAACAAGTTCGGAATGACAGTAATTATTAATCCTAGATTCCCACCATGACTAGAATGATATCGGTATAGGAATTGTCTTAGTTGGTATGTACTATCGTTTAATTTCATCTCCATCGAGTAAAATATAAAAATAATATGAAAAAATTATCATTTCAGCAAATTATATTATCGCTACAAAATTACTGGCAAGATTATGGTTGCACTATTTTACAACCATACGATGCTCATATGGGAGCTGGTACATTTCACCCAGCAACAGTTTTGAGATGCTTAGGTACTAAACCATGGAATGTAGCTTATGTTCAACCGTCAAGACGTCCTACTGATAGTAGATATGCTATGCATCCTAATAGAATGCAACATTATTACCAATTTCAAGTTATCTTAAAGCCATCACCTGATAATACCCAAGAACTCTATCTTAAGAGTCTAGAATGTTTGGGTATTGATTTAAAAAAACATGATATAAGATTTGTTGAAGATGATTGGGAATCTCCAACACTTGGAGCAGCAGGACTCGGTTGGGAAATATGGTGCGATGGTATGGAAGTATCTCAGTTTACTTATATGCAACAAATTGGCGGTATTGCATGCCATCCAGTACCAGGAGAAATAACTTACGGACTCGAACGTTTGGCTTTATATATTCAAGGGGTGGATCAGGTAAAAGATCTGGATTGGAATGGTCAGACAGGAGAAAAAGCCTTAAAATATGGTGAAGTAGATTTTGAAGCTGAAAAACAATTTTCTAAGTTTAATTTAGAATTAGCTAATACCTCTATTTTATTTCAACATTTCATTGATAGTGAAAAACAATGTAACGATTTGATAGAGGCAGATTTACCACTGCCAGCTTATGATTATTGTATCCAAGCTAGCCATCTCTTTAACTTATTAAATGCTAGAGGAGTAATTAGCGTAACGGAACGCGCCTCATATATACTTAGAGTACGAGAACTGGCAAAAAAATGTTGCCATAAATGGTTGGAAATATACGAGGAAAAGAAGTAAAGGACAGGTAAATTATAAAGCAAAACCGATGGCATTTTAGCTGTAGCTGGAATCCAGAAAATAGAAGCGAAGGAAATATTAATGAGTGAATTACTACTAGAACTATTTAGTGAAGAAATACCAGCTTTAATGCAAAAAAATGCCGCTGAAAGCTATAAGAATATCTTTACTACTATCTTGCAAGAAAATGAAATAGTTTCAGATGTACAAGTATATATAGGAGCAAGAAGAATTGCTATTCATATCCAAAATATTCCTAAGATTATACCGACAAAAAAAACCGAAATACGTGGTCCTAAAACATCAGCTCCAGAAGCAGCAATAAATGGTTTTTGCTCAGCAAATAATATTACCAAAGAAAATCTATCTAGATCCTTAATACAAGGAAATGAATATTATATTGTCTCTAAAGAAACGCCTGAAACTGATATAAGAATAATTCTTCCAGAGTTAATTATTAAAGCCATCGGTAAGTATGTTTGGCCTAAATCAATGAAATGGGGAAGTTATGATATAAGTTGGATTAGACCTCTCCAAAATATTTTATGTATATTTGATGGAGAAATATTACCAATAAAATATGGTCATTTACAGTCAAATAACATTACTTTCGGTCATAGATTTATTAGCCCTAACCCAATTGCAGTAACTAATTTTATTGATTATCAAACAAAACTACAACAAGCCAATGTTATCGTTAATCAATATGAACGTAAGGAACTAATTAGAAGCCAATTAGCAAATATAGCAAAATCTCTTAATTTAGTTATTAAAGAAGATGAAAGATTATTGGAAGAAGTAACAGGACTCGCTGAATTCCCAGTAGTAATGGCAGGCAAAATACCTAAAAAATTTTTACAATTACCAAGTGAAGTACTTACCAGCTCAATGAAAATTCACCAAAAATATTTCAGCAGTTTTGATAATAATGGCAATTTTGCTCCTTATTTTTTATTTGTTAGTAATATGCCTCACGATCAAGATATTATCATTAATGGTAATGAAAAAGTATTATCAGCAAGATTATCTGATGCTTTATACTTTTACCACCAAGATTTATCTCTCAGCTTAGAATCTCGCTTAGCAAAATTAGAACAAATTACTTTCCATGCAGGTCTTGGCACTATGAAGCAAAAGATTGAGAGAATTATTAAGCTTTGTAATGACTTAGCACCAGAAAATCAAAACACTCAACTAGCAGCTAAATTATGCAAAAGCGATTTTACTAGCGAAATGGTTGGCGAATTCCCTGAACTGCAAGGAATTATGGGATATTATTACGCTAAAGCCGAAGGATTAAATGAGCAAGTGGCGCAGGCAATAAGAGATCATTATAAACCTCAAGGTCCTACAGATAGCCTGCCAACTGCAGATGCAGCAATAGTTGCTATTGCTGATAAGCTAGATAGTTTAGTGGGTTTAATATTAGCTGGTGAAGAACCAAGCGGCTCAAGAGATCCCTACTCTCTTAGACGCCAAGCTTTAGGGATTATTAGAATAATTTTAAGTAATAAGCTCAGGATAAATATTAAACAATTAGTAAATTATTCTATTGCTTCATATGAGAACATTTTAACTCCAAAAAATCAACTGCAATCAATCTTAACTTTCTTAGAAGAGAGAGCAAAATATTATTTCAAAGGTGGTTTTAATAATTCATTAATCAATGCTGTAGTTAATTTTGATAGAAAAGATGATTTAGTAACTACAGAAACAAAATTGCTCTCTTTACATGCATTCCTGGCACAACCAAATGGCAGTAACTTATTAACCATCTATAAAAGAGCCAATAATATATTGGCTGATGATAATGATGATATAGAGGGAGAAGTTAACTCTAGTGATTTTATATCTGAATACGAAAATAAGTTATTTACAATTATAAAATTAGTTTCTGAACAGATTGATATTAATATTAAAGAAAAAGATTTCACTAAAGCTTTCAACTCTTTAATAGTAATATTACAACCTATCGATCAATTTTTTAATAATTTAATGGTTAGAGATAGCAACCCTAAAATTGCCAAAAATCGTCTATTATTGCTTAAGATGGTACAGCAATTATTTGATAAATTAGCAAATTTCAATATGTTATGAGTGATATATACAAAGCAGCTGAATTTATCAAAGCAGGCAATCTAGTAGCCTTCCCTACAGAAACTGTATACGGTCTTGGGGCTGACGCTACCAATGAACAAGCTTGCCAGAAAATTTTTCAAATAAAAGGACGCCCTAACATCAACCCTCTAATCGTCCATGTGGCGACTATAGAGCAAGCTAAAACTATCGGTGAGTTTAATGATGACGCGCTTAAGCTAGCAAAACTATTTTGGCCAGGACCTTTATCAATTGTTGTGCCATTAAAAACTGATTCAAAAATCGCACAATCAGTATCTGCAGGTCTTTCAACAATTGCGTTACGTATACCGTCAAATATTATAGCTCTAGAGTTAATTAAACAATCTAATAAACCAATAGCAGCACCAAGCGCTAATCCCTCAGGTTATATTAGCTCAACTAGTTTAGATCATGTAACAGAACATTTTTTACATGAACAAGAAGTGTTTATCTTAACAGACGATCTAGAAAAATCTGAGTATGGCATAGAATCAACTATAGTAGATACTACATCTGACAATTTAACTATTTTAAGAGAAGGCTTTATTACTTTAGAAATTTTAGAAGAAACCCTTAGTAAAAAAGTAGCAGTATCATCAAGCTTAGCTGAAATTAAAGCTCCTGGAATGATGGAAAAACATTATTCTCCAAAAGTCTCTGTTAAAATGAATGCAAATAATTTGCAAAAAGGAGAAATTGGCTTAAATTTTGCTGATAGTAAGTTAATAGGCGAGTTCTCTCTTAATTTGAGCACGACTGGAGATTTAATTGAAGCAGCAAGCAATTTATATTCAGATTTAAGAAAATTAGACCAATACGCAATCCAACATAATATCAAAACTATCACTGTTGCCGAAATTCCTGGAATAGGTATTGGCGCAGCAATCAATGACAAGCTTAAAAGGGCATCTATAAAATGACTTCTATATTTAGTAAATTAAAACAAGCATTATCTAAAAGTTCTAATAAAATAAGCTCTGGTATTAACCAAATATTCTATAAAAAACGCTTAGGTGAAGAAACTTTAAATGATTTAGAAGAGTTATTAATAACTTCAGATATTACCCATTCAGTAGCCATAGAATTAATAAACAAACTAAGATCTATCAAATTTGATAAAGAAGTATCTCCAGAAGTAATTAAAGAACAACTAGCAGAAATTATTGTTAATATCTTAGAAAAAAATACTAAACCTTTTGAATTACAAGATAAAAAACCTAATATAATCTTAGTTTGTGGCGTTAATGGCTCTGGAAAAACTACTAGCATAGGAAAACTTGCTACTCTTTATATACAACAAGGTAAGAAAGTAGCTATTGCCGCCTGCGATACATTTAGAGCCGGAGCAGTTAATCAGCTAGCTAATTGGGCTGACAGGAGTGGAGCAATGTTTATCACTGGCGAGGAATCAGCTGACCCAGCTAGCGTTGCTTATATGGCTATCCAATCAGCAATAAAAAATAATATTGATATATTATTTATCGATACTGCTGGAAGATTACATAATCAAAAAAACCTAATGGATGAACTTGGCAAAATTATAAGAGTAATTAAGAAAATTGATAATACCTCCCCTCATCATAGCATCTTAGTAATTGATGCAACTACAGGACAAAATGCCTATAACCAAATAGAACAATTTAACGCTATTGCTAATATAACTAGCCTAATTGTTACTAAATTAGATGGCACTGCTAAAGCTGGTGTGGTAGTAGGAGCAACTCAAAAATTTTCTTTATCGGTATCTTTTATAGGAATAGGCGAAAAAATAGAAGATTTAAAACCATTCAATCCTAGAATGTTTGCTAAAAGTTTGGTTGGTAGTAGCCTAGAATAAAAACTAATAGGCTATGGATCTTTTTATATCTACCCAACACCGAATCTAAAAACAGTTGCCATAGTCCAGGACATACAATATACAATACAACCATTACAAAATATTAAAATGTATAATGGACTGAAAACTCAACCACTACCGGCTGAGAGCCGGTAGGTTGATGGTAGGGACTAGAAGTGCCGTAGAGTTTAAGCTAAAGCTTATTCCAATCTAATGTTAGAAATAGAAGTTGGTTTATGAGCTTCTGTATGGTTATTTATATACT
>JAJIYR010000073.1 GCA_020881085.1 Rickettsia endosymbiont of Bryobia graminum
CATTATTCTATAATAACGACTTACTGCCTTACGACCGATTGTGATGCCCAATGGTACAAGGTGCTCAAACATTCTTCTTGCTCCAAAGTAAGGATGCTGTGTGTATATTTCATCAATCACTTGCATTATATTTTCAAGTCAGTTGGGGATCCTCCTTTTGGCTTTTAATAATAGCTAGATTTGTTCATAAACATTAGTGCCCATTGCCGAGCGATACTTAGTTTCCTACATTCTTTACCTACCATATTTTTTCTAATTGCCAAGTCCAAACAATGTAGATTTTTTTTCAACCAGTCACGTTCAACAGTTAACTGGCTTATTTGTTCATACAATTGTTTTATTAAATCCTGATGATCTGGATCCTTGGATTGTGGCTTAATTTGAAAACTACTAATTAAATCTCTTTTGGGTATATACCCCGCCGCTTGCGGCGTAATATGGAGAAATGAGAAAATATATACACAAAAGTCATAATGTTACGGTACTGCTCTATCACATGGTCTTTCCAGCCCAATATCGCCGAGCATTGTTTGACGTATCAGTTGATCAAGTATTACGAGAAGTATGTTTAGAGATAGAAAAGAGATATCAAATAAGTAAATGATTAGTATATTTATATATAATTAACTAATGACATTATTATAATAATAATTCAAGTAATTTTTATATAAAAAGTAGAAAATAATGCTTTTAATAATATTATTAATAGAAAACTATAAAGAGCAACTAGTGCATCACATAAATATGACTTACTTATGAATCTAGATTTTAGTTAGGGAAGGTTTTATTTAAATACTCAGATTTGATAATATTAGCTGCAATATTGGAAGGAGAATTAGTTGATTTAAAACCTAACTCTGTAAGGATTTTTTTACTTTCTTCTAGTTGAGTATTAATTCTTTGCTGGTTATCTAATAATGATATTAAACCAGTGGCAATTTTTGCTTTAGTACAATTAAACTGCATTAACTCTGGCAGAATTTCTTTGCCGGCTATTATATTAATAAGAGAGACATATTTTATTTTGATTAGACATTTTATTAATAAATAACTAAGAATATTCACTTTATAAGTAACAATCATCGGTGTACCGCTAGCTGCTATTTCTAAAGTATTAGTCCCTGATTTTGCCAGAGAAACGTCAGATGCCGCAAAAACCTTAAGACGATCAGTAGAAAAACTATAGTCAAAAGAAGATTTTGTTAAAAAGGATTTTATTAATTCCTTATGACTCGGGTCAGCTATCACAAATATTACTACAAGATTCGCGTATTTACTGGATATAATGTCGATAGCATCAGTAAAAATCAGCATATGTCTCATTATTTCACCTTTGCGGCTACCGCAAGTAACACAGAGGATTTTAGAGTTAGAACTTATGATGCCATTAGAGAGTATCTCTAATTCCCCTCTTGCCTTACTTTTATCCTCATAGAAATTCTGTTCCATTATCGGATGTCCAATATATCTACAATCTAATCCTACTTTATAGAAATAAGGAGGCTCAAATGGTAATAGAGCAAATAAATAATTATAGATTTTTGCGTATTTAAAAACTCTAAATGGTTTATAGGCCCAAACAGATGGAGCAACAATATGAAGAATTTTTAAATTAGGATTAAGATGACGAACTTTTTTAGCAACTCTATAAGTAAACCCAGGAGAGTCGATAGTGATTAATAAATCTGGTTTCTGACTCAGAATATCATCGACCGTCATATTAATTAACTTAAGAATCTGAAAAATGTGAGGTATTATTTCAATAAACCCCATAATATTAATTTGCTTAATAGGAAAAAGACTGCTTACCAACCCAGCTTCTTCCATTAGCTTACCACCTACTCCTGCAAAAGTAATCCCTTTACTTTCTGATTCATAAAGATTTTTTAGGCTTGTCATTAGATGACACCCAATAAAATCTCCTGACATCTCTCCAGCAATAAGGTAAATTTTAGTCACCAGATTTTTTCCTATGTAAGCTTAGAATTTTATTAGTAGCTCTTGAATTCTTTCCGCATAAGCTTAAGTTTTTATCTATTGCTTCTGAACTAATACCAGCACAATCAAGGATGGAATGAAATACGTAATCATGATGAATTTCCTTATCTAAATGTTTTTCAATAGATTGCACTAAATTAGGATGACGATTTTTAAATTTATCAGAAACCCAAACCATAAAAGGTATAGTAGTTTGTTCTTTAATTAAAGGCCCACCATGCCCATAATACCCCCCTTCGCCTAAAGACTCACCATGATCAGAAACATATATCAAAAATGCATTACGTTCTTTTAATAACCCCACAATACTAGATAAGAAAAAATCAGTATATAAAATAGAATTATCATAATTATTTATCAACTCTTCCGCACCACAACTACTAGAATCTGCTTTTATAGCAGCATTACACCCAGGGCTAAATTTTTGAAATTCTTTAGGATATCTACTTGAATAATTCCAATGACTTCCAGAGGTATGAATTACAATTACTTGCTTGCCTACGTTAGCATTTAACAAATCACTAACATAGGGTAACATTTTTTCATCTAAGTCATTCATTTTTAATAAGGCAGATCCCCCTGGCAACATTGCAAAATTTACTTCATCATAAATTGTTGTCGGTTTTTTACTTTTTAAATATTGTAATAAAGTTTGAGTACCGATCCAATTAGTATTAAAACCAAGCTTAGTAAATACTGATAAAACACTGGTTTCTTCAAGGCTTTTATCTAAATCTCTACCAGCATAACGAGACATCAAAGATGGAACTGAAAGATAAGTATGATTTGAAGCAGACTGAGCTTTAAATGAAAAAAGATTGTCTATTGAACTTAAAATTGGAGTAGTATTTCGGTGATAACCATTAATGCCAAAATGATCAAATCTAGCTGACTCACCTATAACTAAAATTACTGTAATATTTTCATCTGATTTATCAATAAAAGAAAACTTTTCATTTATATTTTCCTGACCTACAAGTTTTATCTTATTCTTAGAAAGATATAAATAACTATTATGTAAATATTGGATAGGGAAATAGCTATTCAATATCTTAAACTGAGGAGTAATAATGTTATTAATAGTAATTAATAAGCAAGTTGCTGATAATAATTTAGCAGTAAATAATTTACTATTAGTAAAGGAAAAATGTTTGATTGAATAAATACAAGCAAATAGACTAAAAGCTAACCATACAAGTAATTTAATGCTAGTTAATTCATATAATTCATTGAAATGGGTAGAAAAAAAACTTACCATTACTTCCTTACTAGGAGGAATCTTAAAATAAAGTAAATAATAACTCGCTATAGCCCCTGTTATAAATAAAAATATGCTACCTATTATAAACGCTAGGCGATTAATAGTTAGCCCTAAAAAAATAATAACGGTAAAACCATAAATATAAATTGCATCTTTACTCAATTCCACTATTGCTTTAAGAGCAGTTGCTTTATAATAACCAAATTTGTGGGCAAGAACTATTGTATTAAAAAGCATGAAATAAATTAACCCTAAAATTAAAGATAATTTTATTAATTTATGATCTAAATGTTTCCTAGATATTTTTTGTATATTTCTCATATTCTAGCGCTAAAATGATATTTGTAGTATTATATAATATAATTTATATGATAACTATAAAATTATTTATTGAACCTTTTGAGTAAAAGTACTACTAATTCTCTATTATTTAAACAACTTAAATTATAAAAGAAATTACTTTTATTGAACTCTACAAAAGTAAATACTGTATAGAGATAATAACCTTCAAACTTCCATCTAAAGAATTAAAACAAGAGTGAAATGAAAGATGATTATTGATACATTAAAAAAATTCTCCGAATTATTACTACCAAACCAACCTATTCTTGCCATTGATTATGGTTCTCAAAAAATTGGTATAGCTATATCAAATCCTGAACATACAATTGCTATGCCAATAAAAACTATTCATAAAAAGGAAGAAAAAGAAAAAATTAAAGAAATATTGGCTTTAATAGAAACTTATTCTGTCTGTGCAATAGTTATTGGGTTACCTATATCGATGAATGGTGAAGCAAGCAGTCAAACAACTATTTTATTGAAATTTAGCAAGAAGCTTAATACCGTTACTAATTTACCCATTTACCTACAAGACGAAAGACTAACTTCTAAGGCAGCGGATAGTCTATTAAAATCTTTAGGTTTTAATAGAAAAGAGCGTAATAACAAAGATGATTCCATAGCAGCTAGCATGATTTTAGAAACAACTTTAACTTCTATAATTAAGTTATAAAAAATAAAAGCCATACTATCAGCTATATTATAATTCAAATTTTTTCTAAGACTCAATTAAGCCTTAGCATTACCCATATATCTAACCCGATTGAACTATTATGATAAGTGCTGTATAAGAATAGTTTAAAAAGTTAGATAATGATTTATGCGAGCATATAGCCAAGATTTAAGGAACAAAGTAATAAATAAATACAAAGAAGGAACAATGACAATG
>JAJIYR010000074.1 GCA_020881085.1 Rickettsia endosymbiont of Bryobia graminum
GAACAATTTTCAGAAGCAATAAACAAATTTTTCAGCAACATCGGCAATTATAAAGATAGGTTACGTACCTTAATAAACGATAATTTCCAAACTATTACCGTTAACCATTTCTCCAACTCTTCAAGTTAATTCAGTATATCAGGATTTCCTTTAGACCCTAGATGCCAAGGTACTAATAAATTGATAAAAGAAGGAGCTCATATAGTAGAATCTGTAGAAGATATAGTAACTAATTTACCATCTTTTGTCGATGTAGTGAAAAAAACTGAGGATATTGCACAGGATTCATCTGGAAATAATTCATTTAAAGTGTTAGATATCAAATATTCTAACCTTGGTACAAATGATATGCGTACAAAGGTTAAGGAGCTTTTATCTTCAACTCCAATAAATTTTGATAGTTTATATAATGAAACAAATTTACCTTTACAAATTATATATATGATAATATTAGAATTAGAACTAGCAGGAAAAGTTGTAAGATACCCTGATAATAAAATTGCTTTAACTTATAAATAAAAATGAAATTAGTAATAGTAGAATCGCCTGCAAAGGCAAAGACGATAAATAAATATTTAGGTAATGATTATAAAGTAATAGCTTCATTTGGGCATATTAGAGATTTACCTTCTAAAAATGGCTCCGTATTGCCTGACAAAAACTTTGAGATGAAATATGTCATTCCAGAAAAGTCTGAAAAATATGTTGAAGTAATAACTAAGGAAGCTAAAAAAGTGGATACTATTTATCTAGCAACCGATCCTGATCGAGAAGGAGAGGCAATTTCATGGCATATAGCTGAAATAATCAAAGAGAAAAAATTAATCAAATCTGTTGATTTTTTAAAAAGAATAGCTTTTAATGAAATTACTAAAAAATCTATTACTCAAGCAATTAAAGATTCTAGACATATTGATATTAATTTAGTTAATGCTCAGCAAACTAGAAGAGCATTAGATTATTTAGTAGGTTTCACACTATCACCTTTATTGTGGAGAAAATTACCTGGATGTAAATCAGCTGGTCGGGTACAATCTGTGGCCCTTAGATTGATTTGTGAAAGGGAAAACGATATTGAACGATTCAAATCACAAGAATATTGGGACATTACCCTTAATGTTCTTAATAAAAATAAGGAATCATTTTTAGCAAAACTAACTCATGTAAATGGTGAAAAACTCGAAAAATTCACTATTAATAATGAATCTTCAGCAAACGATATAGTAAAACAGCTGAAATCTAAAAATTTCCAAGTTGCAACTCTAGAACAAAAGCAACAAAAACGTCAACCTCAACCTCCTTTTATAACTTCTTCTCTACAGCAGGAAGCTTCTAGAAAATTAGGGTTCACTGCTAAGAAAACTATGCAGATTGCTCAGAAATTATATGAAGGATTGGACATAGGAAACGAGACCATCGGTTTGATAACTTACATGAGAACAGATGGTACGACTTTAGCAAGTGAAGCTGTAGATCAAATTCGTAAATTAATAGATAAGAATTTTGGTGATAAGTACTTACCCTCTAGCCCTAGAGTTTATAAATCAAAAGCTAAAAACGCTCAGGAAGCTCATGAAGCTATTAGACCAACAGATATTAATTTAACTCCAGAAAGTCTAAAAGATAAATTAGAGAAAGATTACTATAGACTTTATGACCTCATTTGGAAAAGAACTATCGCTTGCCAAATGGAAAACGTCTTAATAAATCTAGTAGTAGCTCAGCTTGATACTGAAAGTAAGGAGTTTTCAGCTAGGGCCACTGGTTCAATTATTGCTTTTGATGGGTTTTATAAGATCTATAAAGAAGATCTAGATGATGGAACTGAAGAAGAAAGCAAGCTTCTACCAGAATTAAAGGAAGGAGAAAAATTAGCTACTAAATCAATTAACCCTGCCCAGCATTTTACTGAACCACCACCTAGATATTCTGAAGCTAGCTTAGTAAAAAAATTAGAGGAACTAGGGATTGGTCGTCCATCTACCTATGCATCAATTATTTCAGTACTGCAAGATAGAAAATATGTTACTGTTGATAAGAAACGCTTTATTCCTGCTGAACTCGGTAGATTAGTTACAGCATTTTTAACGGGCTTCTTTAAAAAATATGTTGAATATGATTTTACAGCTGACCTAGAAAATGATCTTGATGAAATAGCTGAAGGAAAAATAGAATGGAAATCTCTACTTAAAAACTTTTGGGATGGTTTTAATAGTAATGTTGAGCTAGTTAGTGACAAGAAAATAACTGATGTTATTGCTTATATTGAAGAAGCTTTAGATTACCATTTATTTGGAGAAAAAAAAGAAGATAACCCAGCAAGAATTTGCCCATCATGCACTACAGGAAAATTAGGATTAAAGCTTGGAAAATTCGGAGCATTTTTAGCTTGCAGTAATTACCCAGAATGTAATTTTAAGAAACAAATTACTTCTACTAGTAACGATAGCGAAGAGATAAATGTTGAAGTTAATAAATTACTAGGAACAAATCAAGAAGGTTTGGAGATTTTTTTAAAAAAAGGACCTTATGGATTTTATGTCCAATTTGGAGACAAGTTTACTAAAGGAGAAAAACCTAAACGAGCTTCCTTGCCAGCTGCTATCACTCCAGATAATGTCACTCTTGATATTGCATTACGATTACTTGCATTACCAACAAAATTATGTGAATACCCGGGAACTAATGATGATATTGTAATTGGTATTGGGCGATTTGGTCCTTATCTAAAATATCTTGGTAAATTTATTTCAATACCTAGAAGATATGATCCATTTACTCTATCAACAGAAACAGCTGTTGAGATAATTAATGCTAATAGTGAAAAGTTAAAGCGTAAACAAAATGAAGAGAATGCTGATACTACTACTAAAATCATTACGCGTAAGAAAAAAACTAAATAAATTCTATGGAAAAAGTTATTACTAGATTTGCCCCTTCTCCAACAGGGATGCTCCATATTGGAAATGCCAGGACTGCTTTAATAAATTGGATATATACTAGAAAGAATAATGGTATTTTTATTCTAAGATTTGATGATACTGATCTAGAAAGAAGTAAAGAAAAGTATAAAAAAGCTATTGAAGAAGATTTAAAATTTTTAGGACTTAATTGGGATCAAATGTTTAATCAGTTAAGCAGGCTTGATAAATATGATTCCATAAAGATGTTATTATTAAATCAAAATAGGTTATATCCTTGTTTTGAAACACCAGAAGAGTTAGATTTAAAACGTAAATTACAATTATCTAGAGGAATGCCCTCCATCTACGATCGAGCCTCTTTAAAACTTACTAAGGAGCAAATTGATGACTATGTGAAGCAAGGTAGAAAACCTCATTATCGATTCTTAATGTTCCCTACTTCAATAACCTGGCAAGATATGATTAAAGGTGAAATTAAGTATGATGGAAAAAATTTAAGTGACCCTATAGTCATACGTGAAGATGGTAGCATGACTTATATGCTTTGCTCGGTTGTTGATGATATTGATTATAATATTACTCATATTATAAGAGGAGAAGATCATGTCACTAATACAGCGATTCAAGTACAGATGTTTGAAGCTTTAGAAGCTAAAATACCAAATTTTGCTCATCTTAGTTTAGTAATTAGTAAGGATGAAAAAATATCTAAACGGTTAGGTGGTTTTGAGATTGCTTCCCTTAGAGATGATGTTGGATTAGAACCAATGGCTATCAATAGTTTCTTTAGCTTACTTGGTTCATCAACTTCTATTACGGCTTTTAAGGACTTAAACCAATTGATAAAATCCTTTGATATCACTAATCTTTCTAAAAGCCCTACTACTTATTTACCAGAAGAATTAGAACGTTTGAATCATAAATTATTGATTAGCCTTAGTTTTGATGAAATAAAAGATCGCCTTAACGATATTGGTTACAACCAAATCACGGAACAATTTTGGTTAGCAGTAAGAGCTAATTTACAAAAATTATCTGAAATTAAAGATTGGTGGAATATTTGTTACTCTCCTGTAAAACTTGATACTCTAGATAAAGATTTCTTAAAGCAAGCGGCTGATTTATTAGTAGAGGAACAAATTACTCTAGATAGTTGGAGAAATTGGACTAAAAATATTATTAATGCTACTGGGAAAAAAGGGAAAGAAGTTTTTCTACCTCTAAGACTCGCCATAACAGGAATGAGCTCTGGACCTGAAATGTCTGCCATATTGCCTTTACTAAGTAAAGAAGAAATTATAAGACGACTACTTAGCTAATATAAAAACGCATATAAATCTAAACTTTTAAACAACGATCTACAACCTGAATTTTCTATATTTGGTTATAGATCGTTAATCTTATGTTTACAACTCTTTAGAACTTTTAATGAGTGTGAACATCATTTTTCTTATGGTTACCATTATTAACCTTATTTGTTACTCTTTCAGAAAAGTTGCCTGCACCTTTTTTAATATTCGTAGCTACTCTTTCTACTGCATGAGTAGCAATACCTATTTTTTGAGACACAATTTTTAATTTTGATTGCTCATTCTTATGCTCAAAGAATTTACCAAGTCGTTCTAGCCCTATAGAAGAACAGAAACTTGATAATGATTTCCATATTGTATCCCCTTCTTTACCCATTAAATGACCTTTGTTTATTACATCCTTGCCCATTTTAGTGTACATATTATCAGTAGATACTTGTTGCATTGCTTCCATTAACTCTTTCGGCTCAGCTTTTTTAGGATCAATATTCTGCTCTTTCAGTATCTTATCTCTTGATTCAGTAAGCTTTTTATCCATTATCTTGACATAATCATCTAAATTATTTTTTAGATTTTTTGCTATTTCCTGCATATTTTTAAGCGATTCTTTTTCTAGAGGATTTGCATTTACCCAATCTCCTGATTCCCATAGTCCTAATCTTGCCTCTAATCTATATTTAGTATTTTCTATAACTTCTTCAGCTTTAATATTGCCTATATCCCGCCCTCTTTTCTCTTCAATATAAACTTTAACAGAATCTTCTAAGAAGCTAGCCACTAATGCACTTTCATTAACTATATCTTTAACAGCAGGATTGGAAATTTCTACCTTTTTTACAAAATCATCAATATCTTTAATTTCTCCTTCAACTGCAACGCCTAAATTGATAGCTCGCCTTTTAACAAACTCACCTAAAGTGCCTTCAAAACCCGCTATATTTTGACTTGATTTTACCCAATTAAGTTTTTCACCATTTCCTATTCCTGGCTTATCTAACAACTCTTTATAAGCATTTTGGATTTCATTAATTAATAATTGATCTATTTCTTTATGATTTTTTTTTGCTATTATCACTTGATCAACTTTAAGCTGCATATCCATTAACTGGGCAACGTCTAACATTTGCTCTTGATTTTCTTGATAAAACTTACCTATACTTTTAAAAGTCCTATTAAAAGCGTCCTTTATTCCTGTATCTGATGAAATTTGATCATTACTAATATTTTTATTAATAGCTATTAATGAATTTTTAATGTGATCCAAAACATCTTGATTTGTTTTAGGGTCTTTTAACAAATCATCTATTAATTCTTGGAAAGGCTTTTTAGCATTTTCTAAACCATCTTTAAGACCATTAGATTTACCAAGGTGGTTAAAAGCATTAACTAATTCTTGTGATGGAACTATACCCTGATAGTCCCTCCATAACTTAGTTTTAGCAGCTGGAAAACCAGCAAGCTCCTGCCTATTCAAAAAATCTAAAACCAGATTATGTTTATTACGAACTCCCCCACCAAACATTTTAGGAGCATTCAGTAAATCATTAAAAGCATGACCAAAATCAATTCTTGCTATCCTTTCCTTGCCTTCTTGGTCTTGAACAACTAGCATATTACCTGGATTAACATCATGATCACCGCAAAGAATAGAAAGCCCTATTCCTTGAGCTAAATCTTTTCTAAGAATAGCATTTTCAGCATTAAGTTTCTGATCTGCCTTTCGGAGTTCTGCATTTTCAAAACTATCTTGTGTGTTGCCAAGATTCAAATTATTTTTTACTTCTAAATCAGCAGAAATTTTTACATGCCTACCAGAAATTTGAGCTCCTCTATTTTTCTCAGCAAAATCATCTAAGGTACCTTTTACATTTTGAAGATATTTTGATGCTACTAGTACTTTTTTACGACTTTTGTCATACACTAATGATACTTCAGGTACAAGCTCTACATCTTGATCTTGTCCTGCTACAGCTTTACTAATAGCGGCGGCAATAAATTCACCAAAGTTTTCTCGATCCATACTCCCTGCTTTCTTACGCCTAACAATTGGCGCATCTTGAATAGATGGTTTCAACTGATAATTTGCACCACTTCTCAGCACTTTCTTACTACCTGTTACTCCACCTGTACTGGCAGCTCCTTCAAGATTAAATTCTGAGTAATCAATATAACTTTCTGACATAAGTACCTGTGTATTAATATAAGTTAATAAACAATTAAACGTTAATTAGAAATGAGGATTATTGCGAGGAATTAGCTTCTTCTTGATCAAGTTTAGCTGCATACTTACGCATTCTATTCATATAGAAACCTGTTCCAGCAGGCACTAATCTACCAACTATAACATTCTCTTTAAGTCCACGTAACTTATCTACCTTACCAGCTATAGCGGATTCAGTTAATACTCTTGTTGTCTCTTGGAAAGAAGCAGCAGAAATAAATGATCTTGTCTGCAGAGAAGCTTTAGTAATACCTTGTAAAACTGGCTGAGATTCAGCTGGTCTTAAGTTATTACTTATAGCTTTTGCATTAATTTCAGCAAATTCACGGTGATCTATTTTTTCACCTACCATTAAAGTTGTATCCCCTGAATCAGTTATTTCTACTTTTTGTAACATCTGGCGAATTATCACTTCAATATGTTTATCATCAATCTTTACACCTTGTAAACGATAAACTGCTTGGATTTCTCCAACCATGTAAACTGTTAAAGCTTCAACTCCTATTACTTTTAAAATATCTTGTAGAACTGGGTTACCATCAATTAGCATATCACCTTTTCTAACAAAGTCTCCTTCATTAACTACTACATGCTTTCCTTTTGATACCATATATTCAATTGGGGTCGAACCATCATTTGGCTGAATCACAATACGTCTTTTAGACTTATAATCCTTACCAAACTCAACACGACCATCAGCTTCTGCAATAACAGCATGATCTTTTGGACGTCTAGCTTCAACAAGTTCAGCAACTCTTGGAAGACCACCAGTAATATCTTTTGTTTTAGTAGATTCTCTAGGAATACGGGCTAAAATATCACCTACTGATACAGTAGCACCATCTTCAATACTTAAAATAGCATTAACTGGTATATAATATCTAGCCTCTAAACCGTTAGACAACATTATAGTTACACCATTTTCATCAACTAACTGAATACGTGGTCGTAGTTCAGCGCCTCTAGAATATTGTTTTGATTCAATTATTACTTTATTAGAAATACCTGTGGCTTCATCCATAACATCACGAATTGACACCCCTTCAACCATATCTGTAAATACCACTTTACCAGATTTTTCTGTGATGATTGGAATAGTATATGGATCCCACTCAACTAACTTTTCTGATTTATTAACTTTATCTCCATAATCAGCTATTAACCGTGCTCCATAAGGCACTTTATGTCTAGCCTTCTCATTCCCATTATTATCCAATAATAGTAATTCACATGAACGACCCATTACAATTTTACACCCTTCAGAGTTTACCACAACATTCCGAGCTAGAATTTTAATTTTAGCATCATGAGAAGCTTCTATAGATGATACTTCCACTCCTTTTGTTGCAGCACCACCAATATGGAACGTTCTCATAGTTAACTGAGTACCTGGTTCACCGATCGATTGGGCGGCTATTACACCTATTGCTTCGCCTACTGAAACTAAAGAACCAGTAGCAAGATCTCTACCATAGCATTTGACACATATTCCATCAGGAATTTCACAGGTTAAAACTGATCTCACTATAACAGCATCTAGACCTGATGATTCTATTTCTTCTAATTTAGCTTCATTGATCAATTCTCCTGCCGCTACTAATAACTGGTTAGTTACTGGATGATACACATCAATAGCAACGGTTCTACCTAAAACCTGTTCAGCAAGCGACACTGTTACTTCTCCACCATCGATAATGCTTCTTACTTCCATACCTTTAGTAGTTTCACAATCTTCATCTGTAATTATACAATCTTGAGCAACATCCACTAATCTTCTAGTTAGATATCCTGAATTAGCTGTCTTTAAAGCTGTATCCGCAAGTCCTTTACGAGCACCATGCGTTGAATTAAAATATTCAAGTACTGTAAGACCTTCAAGGAAATTAGAGATAATAGGAGTCTCTATAATCGCACCAGAAGGCTTGGCCATTAACCCTCGCATACCTGCCAACTGCTTAATCTGCGCTGCTGACCCTCTTGCTCCAGAGGTAGCCATCATATAAATAGAGTTTACTTTTTGATTATTTGGTTTATCACTAACCGTAGATGTCGCAATCTCTTTCATCATATCATTTGCAACTTTATCAGTACATCTAGACCAAGAGTCAATCACCTTATTATATTTCTCACCATAAGTAATTAAACCATCGGAATATTGTTGTTCAAACTCTTTAACTTCCGAGAATGTTGAATCAATATGGCTAGTTTTTGACTTTGGTACAACCATGTCATCCATACCAAATGAAATACCTGAAGAACAAGCATATTTAAACCCTAACTTCATCAGTTGGTCAGCAAATATAACTGTAGCTTTTTGTCCACAATGGCGATATACCAAATCAATAACTGCTGATATATCCTTTTTAGTCATAGGTTTATTTACAAACTTAAATCCAACATTATAATTATTAGGCAATAATTCCCCTATAGTTAATCTGCCAAGAGTAGTGTCAATAATAGACGGCACAACTTGACCTTTAACATTTAAAACATTACGACGAAATTTAATTTTTGAATGGATAGTTATTACATTATTATATAAAGCATGCTCTATTTCCGGCATACTGCTAAATACCATTCCTTCACCTGGTTCATTATCAAAAGCCATTGTTAGGTAATAAAGACCAAGTACTATATCTTTATCAGGAACAATAATTGGACGGCCATTTGCAGGGCTTAGAATATTATTAGTTGACATCATCAAGACCCTTGCTTCAAGCTGGGCTTCAATTGAAAGAGGGATGTGCACTGCCATCTGGTCACCATCAAAGTCAGCATTAAACGCAGCACAAACTAAAGGATGTAATTGAATAGCTTTTCCTTCAATTAGCATTGGTTCAAATGCTTGTATACCTAGACGGTGCAATGTTGGAGCTCTATTTAATAATACTGGGTGTTCACGAATTACTTCTTCTAGAATATCCCATACTTCTGATTTTTCAGACTCTACCATTTTCTTAGCAGCTTTTATAGTGCTAGCAATACCATATAATTCAAGCTTAGAATAAATAAATGGTTTAAATAATTCTAAAGCCATCTTCTTTGGTAAACCACATTGATGTAACTTTAAATTTGGTCCAACCACAATAACAGAACGGCCTGAATAATCGACCCTTTTACCAAGTAAGTTCTGACGGAAACGTCCTTGTTTTCCTTTTAACATATCACTTAGAGATTTAAAGGGACGTTTATTAGTATTTTTTACTACTTTGCCACGACGACCATTATCAAATAATGCATCAACTGATTCTTGTAGCATTCTTTTTTCATTTCTGACAATAATATCTGGCGCTTTTAGTTCTAAAAGTCTTCTTAATCTATTATTTCTATTAATAACTCTTCTATAAAGTTCATTAAGATCAGAAGTAGCAAATCTACCACCATCTAGCATAACTAAAGGTCTAATCTCAGGAGGAATAACCGGTAGAACATCCATGATCATCCATTCTGCCTTATTCTCCGACTCAAGAAAATCTTCAACAAGCTTTAATCTTTTAATAATTTTTTTCTTCTTTACTTCAGAAGAAGTACTTAGTAAATCTTCTAATAAAGTTTTCTTTAACTCTGGTAAATCTAGTTCAGATAGCATTTGTTGGACTACTTCAGCCCCGATAGAAGCAGTAAAATTATCTTCCCCATATTCATCTTGCGCTCTTTGCATCGCTTCTTCTGACAAGAGATCACCTTTCTGTAGAGCTGATAACCCTGGATCAGTCACTACATAATTCTCAAAATAAAGAACTTTTTCTAGATCTTTCATTGTCATATCTAGTAGAGTACTGATTCTTGAAGGTAAGGATTTCAAAAACCAAATATGCGCTACAGGGGCTGCAAGCTCAATATGCCCCATTCTTTCACGTCTTACTCTAGAAGTAGTAACTTCAACGCCACATTTTTCACAGGTAATACCGCGGTATTTCATTCGCTTATATTTACCACAAAGACACTCATAATCTTTTACCGGCCCAAAAATAGTAGCACAAAAAAGCCCCTTTTTCTCTGGCTTAAAAGTACGGTAATTTATTGTCTCTGGTTTTGTCACTTCACCAAAAGACCATGAACGAACTTGGTCAGGGCTCGCAATATTAATTCTTATTTGATCAAACTGCTGAGTGTTACTTAATTGGCCGTAAAAATTTATCATTCCTGTCGTCATAAAGATTTTTCCCTAAAATTTAATATTCAGATTCCTTAGAATTCTAAAAAATCTGAATATAGCTTTACCCGCTTTATTATACTTTTTTAAAGTCTATTTTACTCAGTTGTAGTGTCTTCAAGCTTAACATTTAAACATAATGATCTAAATTCTTTTATCATTACGTTAAATGACTCTGGAATACCAGATTCAAAATTATTATCACCACGAACTATCGATTCGTAAATCTTGATTCTTCCAACTACATCATCTGACTTCACTGTCAACATTTCTTGTAATGTATATGCAGCTCCATAAGCTTGTAGAGCCCAACATTCCATTTCACCAAATCTTTGACCACCAAAATGTGATTTACCACCTAAAGGTTGTTGGGTAACTAAGCTGTAAGGACCTATAGAACGAGCATGTATTTTATCATCTACAAGATGATGCAATTTAAGCAAGTATTTATACCCTACTGTTACAGGACGATCAAAATATTCCCCTGTTCTACCATCAATTAGTCTAATTTGCCCAGATGTATCTTGGTCAGCAAGCTTTAACATTTCTTTTACATTCTCTACCTTTGCCCCATCAAAGACTGGTGTAGCGAAATATATACCTTTATTAATATTATTACAAAAATCTATGATTTGTTCTTTAGACATTTTTTCAATATCTTTTGCTATTGCATTATGACCATAAACTTTTGCAACAAAAGACTTAAGCTCCTCTATATCAGTATTATTATCATGATACTCTTGTAACATAGAAGATATTTTTTTGCTTAAATTTACTGAAGCCAAGCCAAGATGTGTTTCTAAAATCTGCCCAACATTCATACGGGAAGGAAGACCAAGTGGATTAAGAACAACATCTATTACTGTACCATCTTCTAAAAATGGCATATCTTCTTCTGGCATAATACGAGAAATAACACCTTTGTTACCGTGTCTTCCTGCCATTTTATCACCAGGTTGCAATTTATGCTTTGTAGCAATAAATACTTTCACAACTTTTAACGCACCTTGTGGTAAGTCATCACCGCTTTGTAATTTTTCTACTTTGCTAGTAAAGCGCTTATTGAGCATATCTCTCTTTTCATCATAATGACGTTTAATTTGCTCAATTTCATTCATTACATTAGTATCTTTAACAATCAACTGCCAATATTGACCTTTTGATAAAGAACCTAGTAGTGTACTGGTAATCTTTTGACCAGTTTTTACAGATTTAGGACCGCTAACAATTGTTTGACCTTCTAAAATTTTCTCCAAACGCATAAAAGCAAAATGCTCTATGATATGAAGTTCATCATCTCTGTCTTTTGATAATTTTTCAATTTGTTGCTTTTCAATAGCTATAGCACGCTCATCTTTCTCTATACCTCTACGAGAAAATACGCGCACTTCTACTACTGTACCAGAAACACCTGGCGGTACATGTAATGATGAATCCCTTACATCTGATGCTTTTTCTCCAAAAATTGCTCTAAGCAATTTTTCTTCCGGGGTCATGGGTGATTCACTCTTAGGAGTAACTTTTCCAACCAAAATATCACCAGCTTTTACTTCAGCACCAACATAAACTATACCTACTTCATCTAAATGACGTAAGCTTTCATCACTAACGTTTGGAATATCTCGTGTAATTTCTTCAGGCCCAAGCCTTGTATCTCTAGCAATTATTTCAAATTCCTCAATGTGAACTGAAGTATAAACATCTTCTTTTACTATACGCTCAGATATTAGTATTGAATCCTCAAAATTATATCCATTCCATGGGATAAATGCCACTAAGACATTTCGTCCTAAAGCAATTTCTCCCTTATCAGTACTTGGACCATCTGCAATTACTTCACCTTTTACTACATGATCACCAACTCTAACTAATGGTTTTTGGTTAATACAAGTGTTATGGTTAGATCTTTGGAATTTTAATAAATTATAAAGATCTACTCCTGGTGAACCATCTTTTTTCTGTTCTTTAGTTCTTACTACTATTCTAGTTGAATCAACTTGCTCAACTATACCATCATGTAATGCTACAACTGATGCCCCTGAATCTTTAGCGACAATTCCTTCAATACCCGTACCTACTAAAGGTGCATCACTAGTAATAAGTGGTACAGCTTGTCGCTGCATGTTTGATCCCATCAATGCTCTATTAGCATCATCATTTTCCAAGAATGGGATAAGTGATGCTGCAACAGATACTACCTGCATTGGTGTAACATCAATATAATCTACTTCACTAGGAGGAACCATAACAAAATTACCACCTTCGATTCGACAATTGATCAACTCCTCTTGCAATAAACCTTTCTTGTTAGTCGCTGCATTAGCCTGAGCAATCTTATATTTCCCTTCTTCTATAGCAGATAGATAAACCACCTCATCTGTTACATAACCATCTATTACTTTTCTATAAGGACTTTCAATAAACCCATGTTTGTTAACTCTAGCATAAGTAGCCATAGAATTAATCAAACCAATATTTTGACCTTCTGGTGTTTCAATCGGACAAATACGGCCATAATGCGTAGGGTGAACGTCTCTTACTTCAAAGCCAGCTCTATCTCTACTTAAACCGCCAGGTCCTAAAGCAGATAATCTTCTTTTATGAGTTATTTCCGATAACGGATTAGTTTGATCCATAAATTGCGATAACTGAGAAGTACTGAAGAATTCTTTTACTACAGATACTAAAACTTTTGAATTTACTAAATCATGAGGCATAACCGCATCAAGATCAACAACAGACATTCTCTCAAGCACAGATTTCTCCATACGAACAAGTCCAATTCTAAACTGATTTTCAATCAATTCTCCAACTGATCTCACACGTCTATTACCTAAATGATCAATATCGTCTATTGTGCCTTTCCCATCTTTAAGCTCTACTAAAATTTTCAATATATATTTAATATCTTCATTAGTAATTGTGGTAACTGTTTCTGATATGTCCTTAAGCTCTAACCTGGAATTCATCTTAATACGACCCACTTCTGATAAATCATATCTTTCTGGATCAAAAAACAAACTATTAAACAATGATTTAGCAGCCTCAATATTAGCAGGTTCTCCTGGTCTTAGTACTCTAAATATATCAACTAAGGCTGATTCCTGATCTTGGTTTTTATCAGCAAATAAAGTATTTCTAATATAAGGACCTGATTGAGGGTTAATAGCAAGTATATCTATAGAAGATATTTTAAGCCTTCCAATAGATTCTAGCATTTCTGTTGTTATCAATTCTCCTATTGAAACTAAAACTTCGTTACTTGTTGGATCAATCAATTCTTGAGCTAGATATTTTCCACATAAATATTCAGGGTCGACTAAAATGTTTTTTAGACCTTCTTTAGCATATTTTTTTGCTAAGCGAGGAGTGATTTTTTGTCCTGCTGCAAGTATAATATTACCAGTATCAGCATCTATTAAGTCATTCACTAACCTATGAGCAAATACAGATTCAGGTATGAATTTAGTTACCCAATTACCATTCTTAACAAAACATGTTATAGTATCGTAGTAAAATTTAATAATTTCACTACTAGTCATGCCTATGGCTCTTAATAGAGTAGTTGCATATAATTTTCTTTTTCTATCAATTCTGAAATAAATTATATCCTTAGCATCAAACTCAAAATCTAGCCAAGATCCTCTATAAGGTATAACTCTAGCCGAATATAAGAATTTTCCAGAAGAATGAATTTTTCCATCATCATGGTAGAAAAATACCCCTGGTGACCTATGCATTTGAGACACTACTACTCTTTCTGTACCATTAATAACAAAGGTGCCGTTTTTAGTCATCAGAGGAATATCCCCCATATAGACTTCTTGCTCTTTAATACCTTTTATTTCTTTAACGCCAGTATCTTCATCAAGATCCCAAATACTCAAACGTAAAGTCACTTTAAGGGCAGCAGCATAGCTAAGACCTCTCTGAGTACATTCTTCAACATCATATTTTGGATTATCAAATTCGTATTTAGCAAATTCTAAACTTGCTACATTAGAGGGGTCATGAATTGGGAAAATGGAGGCAAGTACTGATTGCAACCCTTTATTTTCTCTTTCAGAATCTTTTATTCCAAATTGTAAAAAACCCTTTTCATAGGAATTTTTTTGCACTTCAATTAAATTTGGTATAGAAGCTACCAAGTTAATATGACCAAAATTTTTCCTTATGCGTTTACTAATTGATAGGGGTTGAACGGTCATATAATCTCCCGACTAATTTATATATCTGACCAGAGTACTATTACTATTAATAGCTCCCTGCTATTTCTATACTTATTATTACTAATAAATAATTTATTATTCTTATCAATTTATAAAGAAATTAATAAGAATTACTTAAACGTATTCAAGTATCATATCTCTGATGAGATAAAAAAATAACTTTTAAAAATAAATTATCTTCTTGCAAATATTTATAATACTGGTTTTTCTTTTGAAGATTAAATAAATATAATTTCAAATAAGAATAAATATTGATAATAATTTCAGGTAATACTTGAAAAAATAATAGCAATTGTTTAGCTTTATCTCTATAAGAAAGCAAGATTTTCTGTAGAAAAAATTTATAAATTTTCTTTTGGTGGTTTTGAATAATAATGAGTAGCATGCATAAATTTTTAAATATCGAGCTACAATGTGAGGTAATAAAGTATAAAAAAATACCCTTAATATTATTAAGATAATTTGAAATATTTAGTATATAAATGAAAAATCTACACATATAATTAATAAGAACTGAATTTTATTTTAAATAATAAGTATGTATAAGATCTATAATATCTGATCAAGTAAATCTCTGATTAAATAATGCAACAATTCCTGAGAATAAGAGTCTATATTCCCTATTATTATAACAAATTTATGTATAATAAGGAGAATATTACTCCTTATTATACATAAATTTATTTTAATTCTACTTTAGCACCAGCTGCTTCTAACTTTTCTTTAATGCTTTCAGCATCTGCTTTACTTACACCAGTTTTAATAGATTTTGGAGCGCTATCCACTAAATCTTTAGCTTCCTTTAATCCAAGACCAGTAATTTCTCTAACAGTTTTAATTACTTCAATCTTTTTATCTCCAGTACTTGCTAACACTACATCGAAATCTGATTTCTCTGCAGCTGCTGCCACAGGTGCTGCAGCTACAGCTACTGGAGCTGCAGCTGATACTCCCCATTTTTCTTCAAGCATCTTTGAAAGTTCAGCTGCTTGTAATACTGTAAGAGATGATAATTGATCTACCATTTTTTCTAGGTCTGCCATAGTTTTCTTCCTTTTATAACTTTTTATTAATTAATTTTTATCTGCATAAGCTTGAAAAATTCTAGCAAGCCCAGATGCAGGAGCTTGTAATACGCCAGCAACTTTAGTTGCAGGAGCCTGTAATACGCCAATAATTTTGCCTCTAAGCTCATTTAATGAAGGCAACTTAGCTAATTGTTTTACAGAATTTGCGTCAAGTACTTCATTATTTACTAAACCGCCAATTATCTTTAAAGAATCATTAGCTTTAGCAAATTCCACAACAACTTTTGCAGCATCAATAGGATCTTTTGAATATGCTACAGCTGTTGGACCAGCAAGCAAATTAGCAAAATTATTAACGCCGGCTTTTGATGTAGCGATTCTAGATAAAGTATTTTTAACTACTTTAAAACTCGCTCCTTTTGCTCTAAGAGCCCTACGTAATGCAGTCACTTGACTAACAGTAAGTCCATGATAATGAGTAATAATAACAGAAGCTGAATCTTTATATATTTCCTCAAGCTCCAAAATGGACTCATGTTTCTCTGATCTTAACACCTTTTCAACTCTCCATTTATGATATAGTTGCTAAATCTACTTTTACCGATGGACTCATGGTAGAAGATAGATATATTGCTTTTAAATAATTTCCTTTAGCACCAGTTGGCTTAGCCTTGACTACAGCAGATATTAGTATTGAGGCATTATTAACCAAATCTGGTGTGGTAAATGATAATTTACCGACTCCAGCATGAATAATACCAGCTTTTTCAACTCTATATTCCACTTGACCACTTTTAACATTTTTAACTGCTGTTGCAATATCATTAGTAACAGTTCCAAGTTTTGGATTAGGCATTAATCCTTTTGGACCAAGAATCCTTGCAACTGCCCCAATAACTGACATCATATTTGGTGATGCAATACAGACATCAAAATCTATTTTTCCAGCTTTGATATCTTCAATAATTTCTGTTGATCCAGCTATATCTGCCCCAGCATCCTTTGCTTCTTGAATTTTTTCATCTTTACAGATTACAGCTACCCTAGTAATTTTACCAGTACCAGCTGGTAAGGCTACAACTCCACGAACCATCTGATCCGAATGCCTAGGATCAACTCCTAATTTCATCACTACTTCTAAAGTAGAATCAAATTTAGTATATGCTACAGATTTTAAAGCTTCAATACCATAAGCTAAAGATACTGCTGTACCAAAAGAAATTTTCTCTCTCGCTGCACGTAACTTTTTTCCACCAGGTAATTTCACAATATCCTTTAATTTTTTTTCATTAGCTGACATAATCAATCCTCCGTTACTTCAAGACCCATTGACTCAGCAGTACCACGAATAATTTTGGCAGCAGCCATTAAGTCATCGGCATTAAGGTCAACCATCTTAATTTTTGCAATTTCAACACAATCAGACATTTTTACTTTACCAACAAAAGCTTCTTTTTTTGTTACACCAGAACCTTTAGAAATCTTTGCAAATTTCTTTAAGTAATAAGAAGCTGGAGAAGTTTTACTTACAAAAGTAAAACTATTATCTTCATAAACAGTAATTATAACTGGAATAGGAGTCCCAGGTTCAATAGACTGAGTAGAAGCATTAAAAGCTTTACAAAATTCCATAATATTAACTTTTTTCTGACCAAGAGCAGGACCAATAGGAGGTGAAGGGTTAGCTTTAGCAGCCGGGATAGTTAACTTAATATAACCCGTAATTTTTTTTGCCATTATAATCTTATCCTTTTATACTTCTTCTTTAATTTAATAATGTTGAATTATTTTACAAACCTAAATTAAAATAAATTTTAGTTATTCTTTTTAACCTGCGTAAAATTCAACTCTATAGGAGTTGCCTTTCCAAAAATTGATATTGATATTTTTAAACGATTTTTATCATAATCCACTTCTTCTACAACACCTGCAAATGTATCAAATGGCCCATCAATTACTACTACCGATTCACCAATTTCATATAACTTAGAAGTTCTAGCGTCTTTTGCTTCAGACTCTAACTGTTTAAAAATATTTTGGACCTCTCTTTCACTAAGAGACTGAGGTTTATCTTTACTACCTAAAAAACCAGTTACTTTAGGAACGCTTTTTACTAAATGCCAAGATTTATCTGTCATATTCATCTTTATTAGAACATAACTTGGCATAAATTTCTTTTCAGTTTTTACGTTTTTACCACGTTTTACTTCCGGTACTTCAATTACGGGCACAACAATATCTTCAAAATATTCAGACATATTCTGCTTAGCAATTTGATCAAGAATAGCTTGCTTCACGCCCTTTTCAGATCCAGATGCTGTATGAATAACGTACCATTGATGTATCACAGACTTCCCTAAAATTTATTCTTACTTACCAATATTAAGCAAAATTTGCATTATGCTATGTATACTATAATCTAATACTAAACAGATCATACTAAAAATAAACACAGCTACCACTACTATAACAGTTGAGGTTATAAGTTCTTTTTTACTAAGCCAAACAATTTTATAAGCTTCTTGCTTAACCTGTTCATAAAATTTATAAACTTTATTTTCTTTTAACATTGTTAAACCTAAACTGATATTGGCAGGAGCGACAGGAATCGAACCCGCAACCTTCGGTTTTGGAGACCGACGCTCTACCAATTGAGCTACACTCCTATCATAATTTTGTTAAAAAATCAAATAGTTTTTTAACAAAATACAGCACCTATCTACTAGTAATTATTAATAACCAGTGAAAACATCTTTACTTTTTAGTTTTTATAGCTTCCGCTACCTGCGCTGGCACCTGCTCATAATGAGAGAATGTCATACTATATTGAGCTCTACCTTGAGATAAAGATCTTAAAGTATTTACATAACCAAACATCTCTGCAAGTGGAACATTAGAAATAACTACTTGCGCGTTACCTCTTGGCTCCATGCTTTGCATTTGTCCCCTACGGCTATTTAGATCACCAATAACATCTCCTAAATAATCGTCTGGAGTAATAACTTCAACTTTCATAATAGGTTCAAGCAACTTTGCATTACCTTTTGGTATCCCTTCTCTAAAAGCTGCCTTTGCAGCAATTTCAAACGCTAAAACACTTGAATCCACATCATGGAAAGCTCCATCCACCAGGGTTGCTTTAAAGTCAATCATCGGATAACCAGCAACTACCCCTGTCTCTTTAATATTATTTAGACCTTTTTCAACACCAGGTATAAATTCTTTTGGTACAGCACCACCAACAATTTTACTATCAAAAACAAAACCTGTGCCTAGCTCTTGAGGTTCAAATATAATTTTGACACGAGCAAATTGCCCAGCACCACCAGATTGCTTTTTATGAGTATAATCAATTTCACAAGTTTTAGTAATAGTTTCCCTGTAAGCTACTTGTGGAGCACCAACATTAGCATCTACTTTATACTCACGCTTCATGCGATCAATAATAATCTCTAAATGAAGCTCTCCCATACCTTTAATAACAGTTTGACCTGTTTCTTGATCTGTAGACACTCTTAATGAAGGATCTTCAGCAGCTAATCTCGATAAAGCAAAGCCCGTTTTTTCTTGATCTGCTGTTGATTTTGGCTCTACCGCAAGCTCGATTACTGGCTCAGGAAATTCCATTCTTTCAAGAACAACTTTCTTATCCGGATCACATAAAGTATCACCAGTAGTAGTGTTTTTAAGCCCAGCAAGAGCAACAATATTACCTGCTACAGCATCTTTAACATCTTCTCTTTCATTAGCATGCATGAGAAGCATTCTACCGACTCTTTCTTTCTGATTCTTTACTGTATTTATCACAGTAGCACCAGAACTAATTTTACCAGAGTAAATTCTAACAAAAGTTAAAGTTCCTACAAATGGGTCAGTCATTACTTTAAAAGCTAAAGCTGAAAAGGGCTCAGAAGCTGAAATATTAAACTCTTTTTCCTCTTCTGTATTAAGATCAATACCTTTTACTGTTCCAATATCAACTGGAGAAGGCAAATAATCAACAACTGCATCTAACAATGGTTGAACGCCTTTATTTTTAAAAGCACTACCACATAAAACAGGAACAAAAGTTCTAGATATAGTACCTTTTCTTATAACTTTTTTAATTTCTTCTTCTGTTAATTCCTCACCTGATAAATATTTTTCCATTATCTGATCATCTAGCTCTGCAACCATATCAAGTAGCATAGCATGATATTTTTCAGAAATTTCTAACATATCAGCAGGAATTTCACCATAAATATATTCAGCACCAAGACTCTCATCTTTCCAGATAATTGCCTGCATTTTAACTAAATCAATTACACCTTTAAAATTTTCTTCAATCCCTATTGGTAATTGCAAAACTAAGGCTTTGGCACCAAGCCTATCCTTAATCATATCTACACATCTATAGAAATTAGCGCCCATTCTGTCCATTTTATTAACAAAACACATTCTAGGCACATTATATTTATCAGCTTGTCTCCAAACAGTTTCTGATTGAGGTTCTACACCCGCTACGCCATCAAACACAGCAACAGCTCCATCAAGAACCCGTAACGATCTTTCCACTTCAATTGTAAAATCTACGTGACCTGGAGTATCAATAATGTTAATTCTTTTATCTCGCCAAAAACATGTAGTAGCAGCGGAAGTAATAGTAATACCGCGTTCTTGCTCTTGAGCCATCCAGTCCATGGTAGCTCCGCCCTCATGAACTTCACCTATTTTGTAAGATTTACCAGTATAAAAAAGAATACGCTCTGTGGTGGTAGTTTTACCAGCATCAATGTGAGCGCAAATACCTATATTTCGTATATCAGCGAGAGAAACTGCATTAGACATATTTTAATTACCTTGATGATTGCGATTTTTTAGGGCTAAAGTGAGCAAAAGCTTTATTAGCTTCTGCCATTTTATGGGTATCTTCTCTCTTTTTAATAGCAACACCTCTATTATTTGATGCTTCAAATAATTCTTCAGCTAATTTATCAATCATCATTTTTTCAGAACGTTTACCTGCAGCAGTAATAATCCAGCGTGATGCTAAAGCATAACCTCTTCTTTCATCAACTGGAGAAGGAACTTGATAATTTGCTCCACCAACACGTACAGAGGTAACCTCTAAATAAGGCTTAACATTGTTCATAGCACTATTAAAAGTTGCAAAAGGATCTACTCTATGCTTTTTTTCTATTTTATCGAAAGCAGAATATACTATTTTTTCAGCTAAAGCTTTTTTTCCTTCTTTCATGATATTATTAATAAACCTTGCAAGCAAAGGGCTATTATATTTCATATCAGGTATTATGACCCTTTTCTCTGCGGCATGACGACGTGACATTATATTTCTCTATTCTAAATTATTTCTTTGTAGCTGTTTGTTTTGCTGAAGTACCATAACGTGAGCGACCTTGCTTACGGTTTTTTACACCTTGAGTATCATAAGCACCACGAACTATATGATATTTAACACCAGGAAGATCAGGAACTCTACCGCCTCTTACTAACACCGTAGAGTGTTCCTGCAGATTATGCCCTTCACCAGGTATATAAGCATTAACATATTCTCCATTACTCAAACGGACTCTAGCTATTTTACGAAGAGCAGAGTTAGGCTTTTTAGGAGTTACAGTCTTAACTATTACGCAAACACCCTTTAAAAATGGATTTGAATCCAAAGCTGGGGATTTTGTTTTACGAGTTTTTGATTTTCTCCCAAAACGCACTAACTGATTATTTGTTGGCATTTAATACTCCAAAATTTCCACACTATCACAATCGTTTAAGCAGGTATTATCACCTCTTAAACATAAAAATATATAACATACCATTTGACAATTAAATGGCAATAAGGTGCGACTATAACAAAATTTTTGATAAAAGCAAAGAGTTTTTAAAAAATTACTTGAATTAATTAGCATATTAGTATTTGGCATTAAACTGATCTAGTACTACTTTTCCGGACACGTAGTCTATAAAAGTAATCCCCGCCGCAAGCAGCGGAGTATTTTAGAAGAAAGCTAGCTGATGATCCTCATGCAGTTTCTTATATTCCTTGCCTTGGTTTTTTACGTATTTTCCTATCATATTCTCATTTCCATGCTTACCTACCGTACTCGTAAAATATCCATCAGTCCAAAATTCTCCACCCCATAAT
>JAJIYR010000075.1 GCA_020881085.1 Rickettsia endosymbiont of Bryobia graminum
GAACAATTTTCAGAAGCAATAAACAAATTTTTCAGCAACATCGGCAATTATAAAGATAGGTTACGTACCTTAATAAACGATAATTTCCAAACTATTACCGTTAACCATTTCTCCAACTCTTCAAGTTAATTCAGTATACTCGTAATAATATTCATGATAAATTGCTGAATGGCCACACGATTTGTTTACGCAAATTGCGTGCTATTTTTACTAATTACTTGATTTATTTACTTAAGCCTGAGGTTTGTTGCTGTTGAGCTTGGCCTTGTTCAATATTAGCGGAGATACTAATTTGATTTTGTTTTATACCAAAATCAACTACATGTTCATACCTCATGCCATTATTTAATAATATATGACCAAGTTTATTGATTGCTTCTTTATCTTCTCTTGAAAATTTAGTTACAATTAACTCAGTGACTTCATATAAAAATTTCCAAGATAGCTCAATTTTTTCTTTAAGAGAGAGCTTTTTGATATCATTTTTATTAGTTGCATTACCACTACCCAATGTTCCTAATACATTATTTTCTTCTCTATCAGTGGGTAGTAGTTTTTTACTTTTTTTATAAAGGAAAATTGAGATAAATAATAATAATAAGCCAGCTATGATTATTAAATCGATATTTTTTGTGATATTATCCATAAAATAACCTCTTAAAACTTAATTTCTTTATTAGAGAATTTATTATACTATTCTATCTTCTTCTTGTGCTAGAAATTCTTCTAGTTCCTTTCTGTTATAAATTTTTTCTTCTAATGTAACTTCATTATCAAAAAGATATTTTATAGTCTTTTCCTCTAATAAAGGGCCTTTTAAATGTTCTAAAGCTTTAGGATTTTTTTGATAATAATCAAATATTGCCATTTCTTGACCAGGGAATTTTCTAGCTTGAGACATAATAGCGTTTCTAATATCATCTTGTTCTATACGTAAATCTTTAATTTTCATATATTCAGCTAATAGTAAACCTACTCTAACACGTCGTAAAGCTAATTTTTCAAAATATTCGTTTATTTCTTCTTCTGACTTGTTTTTAAACACGGAATCAGAGTCATCATTTTTATCTGTTTGAGCTTTTAATATATTAACTTCTTGGGCTACTAAAGATTTAGGTGCGCTGAAAGTCAAAACTTTTTCTAATTGATCAAATAAGCTTATTTTCATCACAGTTTGAATTGGTTCATCTAGTTCTTCAGCCATTCTCTTAGAAATATTAACTCGTAGCTCATCTAAAGTTTCGCTATTAAATTTTTTAGCAAATTCATCATTGATCTCCATATCTTCAGATGAATGTACAGCTTTTATTTGAACTATGAACTTAGCTGGCTTGCTAGCAAGATCTTTTACATGATAATCTGCAGGAAAAGTAACGTTAACCTCTACTTCATCACCAGCTTTAGTCCCAATAAGTTGGTCTTCAAAATTATCGATAAAACTTTTACTACCAAGTACTAATTTGTAATCAGTAATTTTTCCACCTTCAAAAGCTTTGTCGTCAATATAACCAATGGCGTCAATAGTGACTTGTTCTTCTTTTTTTGCTTTGCCAGGATTTTCTTTACTATAATTCTTTGAAATAGCAGCGAGCTTCTTTAATTGTTCATTGACTTCTGTTTCTTTAATATCTAGTTTTGGTTTAGCAATTATGATTTTTTTAAAATCCGGTAATTCAATATTTGGTAATAATTCAAATTTAACAGTAAATTCTAGATCTGCATTTTCTTCGTTATGTAAATCTTCTAATTTAGGATCACCTACTGTTTTAAGCTTATAATCTTGTATAAGATGTTTAATTGCATGATTAATTTCGTGTTCTACAACATCAAATTTAACAGATGTTTTATATTTTTTTTCAATTACGTTTGCTGGTATTTTGCCAGGACGAAATCCATCAATTTTTACTTTTTGTGATAAAGTAGCTAATTCTTTTTGTATTTTATCTACAATTTTAGAAGAAGGGATTACTACCTTAGCTTCAAAATTTAGGTCGTCATTTTTAAGTTCTGTAACTTGCATACTACAAATCCATTGGTAATATTTATCTGAAAATTATTTATAGTTAATTAATATGAACTAACTTTATGGTGCGGATGGAGGGACTTGAACCCCCACGCCTTGCGGCGCTAGAACCTAAATCTAGTGCGTCTCCCAATTTCGCCACACCCGCATATGTTGTTCTAATTTGAAAAGTTGTTTTACAAGTATCCAAAAATGTCATACTGAACTTGTTTCAGCATCTACTAAATCCCGAAACAAGTTCGAGATGATCTATATTTACTCTTATTAGAAGTATACGAGAATAAATAACTCGCAAACACTTAAATTAGAAATTTAATCAGAGAGTTATAATACACGTGATATAGTCTTTGTAAATCAATAATTTTAGTAAATTCATTAATTTTATGGGCTGTATTGTAACATAAGCCAAATTCTACAACAGGACAGTAATTTTTAATAAATCTTGCATCAGAAGTTCCCCCACTAGTAGATAAACTAGGATGTATATCTGTGGTATCAGTTACTATCTTAACAAAATCTGCAATTAGTCCTATTGGTTCTTGGGTAAAACTTTCAGCAGATACTCTATAATTTAGATCATATTTAATTTTTTCTTCTTGGCAGCTAGAATTGATAATATTTTTTATCAATTCTACTATATTTTCCGATGTATGAAGATCATTAAAGCGAATGTTAAACTTAGCGGTAATTTTTTGAGGAATTACATTGGTAATATTATTTCCTACGTCAATAGAAGTTATTTCTAGATTAGATTTTTGAAAAAATTCACTTCCCTGATCAATATTATGATTAATTAGATTATTTAATATATGAATTAAATACGGAATAGGATTATTAGCTTGCTCAGGATACGCAACATGTCCTGCTGTACCATACAAGGTTAAGTCAAAGTTAATGCTGCCACGTCTGCCAATTTTTATAGTATCGCCTACATGGTTACTGCTTGTTGGTTCTCCAACAATAGCAAGATCAATCAAATTGTTAGTAGTTGAATATAAATGTTTTAGCATTTCTACAGTACCATGCTCAGCCTTCCATTCTTCATCGCTAGTTATTAAGAAGCTGATAGAACCTTTGATATTAGGGTTAGATTTTATAAAATCTAAACTAGCGGCTAAAAAGCAAGCTATGGCACCCTTCATGTCAACAGTTCCCCTACCATAGATTTTATCATCTAAGATGTGTGTTAAAAAAGGATTACTAAGCCATAAATTTTTGTCACCGCTAGGCACTACATCAACATGCCCAGCAAAACAAATGTTAGGTTTTGAATTACCATAAACTGCGTAAAGATTAGTTACTTTGTAGTCATCATTACCAAAAATTTTGATTTCCGTCTTGAAACCATTTTTCTCTAAGATGTTACTAATATATTCAATACAACCAGAGCTATTAGGGGTTATAGATTGAAAAGCTATTAAATCCTTAAGGAAATCTATATACATAAAGGTAAACTAAAAAACGTTAGATAGATTATAGTATTGCTAACTAAATAATATTGCAAAAACACTATGGCAACTTGCCATCCAGAAAAACATCTTAATATTATTAAATACTAAAGTATTTATTCTAGATGATAATACCATTTGCTTGTCATAAAATTCTCTAAATCACTTTATTATGATTTAGTTATTCTCTAACAATTAATACTGATACATTAGCATAGCAAACTATTTTAGCAACGTTTGATCCTAGCATATAATCTCTAAATTGAGGTCTTCCTGCTGCGGAAATGATAATTAAATCACCTTTCACTTGTTCTGTGTATTGAATTATTCCGTCATATATGGCCCCTCGACCAACGTAAAATTCTACCTCTACTTCTTTTGGTACATGCTGGTTTATTAATTCTTTTACCTGATTTTGATATTTTCCTTTTTGCTCGCTAGCCCAATTTTTAGGTAAATAATCTTCAACCATTTTTATGCCAAAATCAGAGATAATATACACAAAATGTAGTTTTGCTTTAAATTTAACAGCGAAATCCAAAGCTTTAGGCAATAGTATTTTTACTAATTTTTTATCTGCTAAATCTATAGGTACTATAATATTTTTGAACATATACTCCTCAATTTTATCTACTTCTTACTGATATATGTTTTGGTATAACAAAATTATTAATATCCGCAAAATGATCAATATCAATATTATTTAACATATAATTAGAATGTTTAAAATCTTTAACAGTATTATGAAATGTTCCTATGAATTTATCTAATAATTTAGAATCCATATCATTGTTAGTTACTAAAATAGCTGATACAGCAACTATTTGTTGATCTGTTGTAATTCCTGGATATAATCCCTTACCTAAAGTTGTCTTATGAAAAGCCTTGTTGGATAGTATTAGCTTTTCAATTTTGTCACTTTCTATTGGGACAAAATCAATTTCGCATTTATTAGCGATAAGTCCTACTAGGGGGTTAGGGTGACCTATGGTCATAATTACTGCGTCAATATCACCATTACAAAATTCTTGTGCTGATTCTTCGTAATTAATTTCATCTACATATACTGGTTCTTTAGAAAATTTATATAAATTTCTTACAGATTGATAAGTAATATTATTACTAGAAAATGTGGGTAGAAGAGATATTTTTTTACCTTCAATATCTGAAAAAATCTTTATTTTATCATCATCTTTTACAATGACAGTAAAGAATTCGTCATATAAATTTAGTACTTGGCGAACTTCTTCCATTTTCCCTATTTTTGAATAATATCCCCTACCTTCATATGCTTCAAGTGCTATATTAGATTGAACTAGGGCTAAGTCTATTTTACCTTCTTTCAGTAAATTTAGGTTTTTAATACCGCCACTAGTGGGCACAACTTCGCATATTATATCTTTATTAGAAGCAGTAAAAGTTTTGCATATATCTAGTCCAATAGAATAATAGCCTTTCATAATTGAACCAGAGCCAATTTTTATTATTTTTTGCTCGGCAAAGACAAAGCTACTAACAAGTAATATATACACAAAGACAAATAAAATTTTTAAATTATTCATACAAATATCCAAATTAAGAAAAATATTTCTCTTTATCTAAAGTACCCTCAGTACTGTCTATAATCAAGGTAATTGTTGCATCCCCTGTAATATTAATTGCAGTTCGTAGTAAATCTAAGACTCTATCAATACCTGCTATCATTGCAACGCCTTCTATTGGCATATTTATTGATGATAAAACCATGGGAAGCATTATTAAAGAAGCTCCAGGAATACCAGCTCCTCCTATTGAACCAAGAGTAGAGGTTAAAATAATAACTAAATAATCATGTAAAGCTAAATCAATACCCATCATTTGAGCAAAAAATATTGTTGTGAGTCCTAGATTAATTGCGAAGCCATCCATATTAATTGAGGCACCTAAAGGTAATACAAAAGAAGTGCTTGATTCGGATACCCCAAGTTTTTCTTGACATACTCTCATGGTGGTAGCAAGACTTGCTTTACTACTTCCCGTGGAAAGCGCCAATATTTGGTATTCTAAGCTCTTTTTGTAAAAAGGTAATGGAGATACCCGACCAAACACATAGATTAATACTCCAAAGATTCCATATTGGCATACCATAGCAATTACTACAGCTGCTACTAGTTTTGATAAGCTAATCATTATATCTAAACCTTGTGTGCCAACTACCCAAGCAGTTAAAGCAAATGCTCCGTATGGCGAAAGTAAAATGATTACAGAAATCATTTTTAAGATAAATTTTGAAAATACATGAAACAAATCTCTTATTGGAGCAGCGGGAGCTCCCATTTTATTTAGAATCAACCCAGAGAATATGGCAAAAAATACAACTTGTAATACGCTACCATTTGCAAAAGCTGCAACAGCGTTATCAGGCACTATATTAACAAAAAAATGAACTAAATCAAAATTACTTGCCTGGGTGGCATTTTGGTTAGAATCAAAAACTATATGTACACCTTCTCCTGGCTTTAATATTAAGGCAACAGAAATACCAAAAGTTACCGCAAAAAATGTAGTGCCTAAATAAGCAGCTACAGATTTCATTCCAACTCTTCCTAGAGTTGAAGGATCACTCATGCTAGTTATACCTGCAACTAGACTAAAGAATATTAAAGGAGTGATAATCATTTTGATTAAACGTAGGAAAATATCCCCTACTGGTTTTACATAGGATACATATTCAGGAAAATAAATACCAAATATTATCCCTAAGATTAACCCTAGAGTAACCTTTACCCATAATTTCATAAATTATCCTTGTTAATTAAAAAGAGGTCTAATGAATTTAGGTTGTTATGTATGATTTCTCTATAAATAAAGAAAAACAATACGCAAAAACCTACATACTTCAGTGTTATTTTTAAAAGAAAAAGATTAGATAGTCAATTTATATATAATTATCTATCTTGAGTAATCCAGCTTAAATACTGAGAGAGACCGCCTTGGATGTCTAATTTTATTATTTGAGGAAGTTCATAATTATGGAATTTAGTAATAATTTTTTCTATATTATTATAATTATTAGATTTAGCTTTTATCATAATGCGATACTCTGCTTCTTGAGAAATTACTCCTTTCCATTTAAAATGGCTGACTATATTATCTACTTGGACACAGGCTGCTAAATTTGCTTCTAATAAGTTACTAGTTATTTCGCTTGCTACTAGTTGATCATTAGTAGTGGTGATAATTATACAGCATTTTTCTGCCATAATTAAACCTCGACAAAACAATTAGGGGTTTCAAATAATTTAACTTTTAGAATCATAAAATCATTATCAGTTAATAATGTAGGTAGAATATCATTTTTTAAATGTAATGCTATATTTTCTGCAGTTGGATTTTGTTGCAAATAATAGATTTTTTGACCAGTCCAGCTAGATATTTTATCACCAATTTCTTTATCTTGTTGATGTAGTATAAGGCTATGATCAAAATTATCATCTATCCATTTTTTAACTATAGATTTTAATAACCCAAAATCTATAACCATACCAAGAGAATCTGTAACATTAGAACCTGCTGTAACTTCTAATACATAACGATGTCCGTGCAAGAACTGGCATTTATTCTTATGCCCGATAACCCTATGCCCTGCATCAAATTCAATTTTACGAGTACATTGTATCATATTTTTTAATTTAAGTTGCTAATTTAATTATAAAGTCCGTCATGCTGAAAGCCCCCACTTATCATGCGTCAGTTTATTTCAGCATCTATAAGATCCAAAGCCTTGTTATCCTGAAACAAGTTCAAGATGACAAGCTTTGTTAAAACAAAAGCTGACGGATGACTTATCGTATAACTCTAGATTCTCTCTGCTGCTAGAATAACATAGGATTTATAGAAGTCTAGTATCAGATATTTCTAGGTAATACTATTTTATACAATTAAGTAAAGATTGATGTCTAATAATATCTAATTTTATATTATCTATTTTTAGATTATCAGTTTCTTGATCTAGTATTTGTTTAAACTGAGCTATTTTACTAGATATTTCACTTGATTGTATATTTTCAATATTTATGGCAAATTCGGTTATTAGATTTACATTGGTGCCAGTAATTTCAGCTAATCCCTTATATATAAAAAATTTTATTATATGATTACTAATTGAGATTTTGGCTATACCCTCTTTTAAATCAGCAATTAGTGGCTCATGATTTGGTAAAACTCCAAATTCTCCTAATGTTCCTGGCATAGTTATCATTAAAGCTTGATCATCAAACACTACATTGTTGGGAGTTACAATTTTAACTTTGATAGTTTTGTCCATTGTATCAATTCTAAATATTTATTAAGTGTTTAAAAATCGTCATGGCGAGCTATTGCTTTAGCAATTGTTTAGCCATCCAGAAAATATCTAGATCATGCTTGATTTATTTCAGTATCTAATAGATCCCGAAACAAGTTCAGGATGACCTAGAAAAACTGGATAACCGAGTCGCCTTACGGATTCCTCGCCATGACGATTATTTTTAGTTATTCCTGACTTACTAAGATATACTTATTGTTTATTCTCTTTTTGTAGTTTTTCTCCCTTTTCCACTGCTTCTTCAATACTACCTACCATATAGAAAGCAGTTTCAGGTAAATGATCATACTTACCTTCAACTAGCCCATGGAAGCCATTAATAGTATCTTCTAGACTAACAAATTTACCAGGTGAACCTGTAAATACTTCCGCAACGTGAAATGGCTGAGATAAAAATCGTTGGATTTTTCTTGCTCTGTTAACAATTAATTTATCAGTTTCTGATAATTCGTCCATTCCAAGAATAGCAATTATATCCTGTAATGACTTGTATGTTTGTAAGACTTTTTGTACAGAACGAGCAACAGAATAATGTTTTTCTCCAACAATTTCTGGGTCTAACATTTGTGAATTACTATCTAATGGATCTACTGCTGGATAAATACCAAGTTCAGCAATTTGTCTGTTTAGTACAGTTGTTGCATCTAGATGAGCAAAGGAAGAAGCAGGAGCAGGATCGGTTAAATCATCTGCTGGAACATAAATAGCTTGAACTGACGTTATAGAACCATATTTTGTTGAAGTAATACGTTCCTGTAATTCACCCATATCAGTTGCTAAAGTTGGTTGATAACCTACTGCTGAAGGTATTCTTCCTAATAGTGCAGATACTTCAGATCCGGCTTGGGTAAAACGGAAGATATTATCCACGAAAAATAGCACATCTTGTCCACCATCTAAATCTCGAAAGCTTTCAGCTATAGTTAAACCAGTTAGTGCAACTCTAGCTCTAGCTCCTGGTGGTTCATTCATTTGCCCATATACAAGAGCTACTTTAGATTTTTGAGAGTCTTCTAAATTAATTACGCCAGAAGTAATCATTTCATGATATAGATCATTACCTTCTCTAGTTCTTTCTCCAACTCCAGCAAAAACTGTGTATCCACCGTGTGCTTTTGCTATATTATTGATCAGTTCCATAATCAATACTGTTTTTCCTACGCCTGCACCACCAAATAAACCAATCTTTCCCCCTTTTACATAAGGAGCTAAAAGATCAATCACTTTTATTCCAGTTACTAAAATATTTCTATCAGTTGATTGATCGACAAAATCTGGTGCTGGATTATAAATTGTAGAAAACTTATCTGAGTTAATTGCCCCTCTCTCATCAATAGGATCCCCAGTGACATTCATTATTCTTCCAAGCGTTTTTACACCAACAGGAACAGTAATACTATTACCTGTATCCACTACACTTTGGCTTCTTACTAAGCCATCTGTTGGATGCATAGATATACATCTAGCAATATTATCACCTATATGCTGAGCTACTTCTAAGATTACCTTATTGCCATTATTATCACATTCAAGAGCGTTTAAGATCTTTGGTAAATGGCTTTTGCTGGTAAACTGTACATCTACTACAGCTGAAATAATTTGTATAATTTTTCCGGTATTATTAGTCATTATAAAGCCTCTGCTCCTGCTATAATCTCAATTAAGTCCTTAGTAATTAAATTTTGTCTAGATTTATTAAGTTTTAGAGTTAATTTATCAATAATGTCATTAGCATTGTTTGTAGCATTATCCATAGCCGTCATTCTAGCACCTTCTTCACTTGCTCTATTATGCAGTAAAGCATAGTTAATTTGCGAACTAATATAAAGATTAATTATATTAGATATTAGATTTTTACCTTCATATTTATAATCAATTAACGAGGAGTTGATGACATTGCTATTTGTTGTTCCTTTATTGTGTATAGGCTGTGCGCTATCATTTTTAGTGATATTTTCTCCTGAACTAATTGTACTATTTAAATATTTATTTTGTTCTTGTTGAACGGGTAATATTTGCTGTTTAGTTGGAATTTGGGTCATGGCATTTTTGTATTTATTGAAATATATCTGGCAATTACCAATCTCAGAATTTTCGAATAATTTAATAAGCTTTTCCCTGATAATAAGTGATAAATTATTATCATTTAGTTTAGGGAAGTCAAAAAAACTATCAATATAAGATAAATAGTCTCCTTTCAGAGCATTGTAACCCTTTTTACCGATAATTATTAATTTAATTTCCTTATTTAGCTCCTTTAATTTTGCAATATCACTTTTTACTTGTTGGATTAAAAGAAAATTCAATGCTCCGCATAAACCACGTTCAGAAGTAATTATTATTAATAAATGCATCTTATCTAAATCTTCAGAAAAAAATCTTTTTTCCTTTCCTTTCATATCTTGCAAGTTATTTTCAGAAGTTAAATTATCCATTATATTATGAATAATAGTAATATAATCTTCTGAATTTTTAACTTGGTTTTTTGCTCTAGTAAATTTAGTAGCAGATACTAATTGCATTGCTTTAGTAATTTTCTGAGTTGATTTAACGCTTTTAATGCGTGTTCTTAATAATTTTAAATTAGACATTTACTTACTTTCTGTAGATAAAAACTTTTTAATAAAATTTTCTAAAAAGGTTTTTAAATTTTTCTCTATTTCTTCAGTAATTTGACCTTGTTCTTTAATAGATGCTAAAATATTATTATTATCGGTTTTTAATTGTTTTAATAATGTACTTTCAAATTCTTTTATTTGTTCAATAGGTATTTTATCTAAATAACCTTTTACCCCAGTAAAAATACTTACTACTTGTTCTTCAATAGGAAAAGGATGATATTGGCTTTGTTTTAAAATTTCGCTTAACTTTGCTCCATGATCAATAAGTTTTTTAGTTGTAGGATCTAAATCTGAACTGAATTGTGAAAAAGCTGCTAATTCTCTAAATTGAGCTAGCTCAAGTTTTGCTGTGCCTGCAACTTGTTTTATAGATTTAATTTGAGCAGCGGAACCAACTCTACTTACGGATAGACCAATATTTACAGCCGGCCTTACTCCTTGGTAGAACAAATCGCTTTCTAAGAAAATTTGTCCATCTGTAATTGAAATAACATTAGTAGGAATATAGGCAGAAACATCTCCTGCCTGAGTTTCAATAATTGGTAAAGCTGTTAGTGATCCTCCACCAAATTCGTCTGATAGTTTTGCTGCCCTTTCTAATAATCTAGAGTGCAAATAAAATACATCACCTGGATAGGCTTCACGTCCCGGTGGTCTTCTAAGCAATAGGGAAATTTGCCTATAGGCAACAGCATGTTTACTTAAATCATCATAAATAATCAATGCATGCATACCGTTATCACGAAAATATTCTCCAATACTGCAAGCGCTATAAGGCGCAACATATTGTAAAGCTACTGGATCAGAAGCAGTAGCTGCTACAACTGTTGTATATTCCATTGCTCCAGCATCTTCTAATTTTTTTGCTACTTGCGCTACAGTTGATCTTTTTTGTCCTATAGCTACATATACACAGTAAATTTTATTTTTTTCATCTCCTTCAATATGGGCTTGTCTCTGGTTAATAATAGTATCAATAGCAATAGCAGTTTTACCAATCTGTCTATCACCAATAATTAATTCCCTTTGTCCTCTACCTATAGGTATTAGGGCATCAATTACTTTAATACCAGTTTGTACAGGCTGATTGACACTTTTTCTCGTAATGATTCTGGGTGCTGTCTCTTCAATATTTCTAAAATTATCAGTTACAATTTCTCCCTTCCCATCAATAGGTCTTGCCATACCGTCAACAACCCGACCAAGCAAAGCTTTGCCAACTGGTACTTGTAAAATTTTCCCAGTTCTTTTTACAACATCACCTTGCTTTACATCAGTGTCATTGCCTATCAAGATAGCACTTACCGAGTCAGTCTCTAGGTTAATTACTAGCCCTTTGACATCTGATTCAAATTCAACAACTTCCCCAGCTTCTACTTTATCTAGGCCAAAAATTCTTGCTATTCCATCTTCAACAGTAACAACTTGTCCTACTTCTTGTAAATCACTAAGATAATTGATGTTAGAGATTTCCTTTTTTAATATTTCAGTAATTTCAGCGATTTTTAATTTTGGGGAAGAGACCATATATTACTTGCTATTAAATAATTTCAAATAAGTATTTTATCTATAATTATTTAATTTAAAAGTAATTTTTATAGAAATATACTGCTCATATTTAAAGGTGCCATCAAGTTAAGGAAAGTGGAATTTGCGTACTGCAAAATATAGAGAATAAATTATAGAGAGAAGTTTTACATTATCTAAACTTATATCTACTAAATTATTTTAAGATAATGCTGCTGAAGTTTCGGATGACCTAAATTCTAACAAACACACCTATTAGCCATATTTCACTTCTTAAGAAGTACATAATACTACTATACTGTTCATAAATGAAGGGTTGCAAAGATAGGAGAGCTATTGTAGAGTTTAGGACATTGTGAGTAAGAATGTATTGACAGAAGAACAAAGAGAGAAGTTGAAGGAACGTCATAAGACAGAACGAGACGGACGCATAGGTGATCGTATTAA
>JAJIYR010000076.1 GCA_020881085.1 Rickettsia endosymbiont of Bryobia graminum
AAACAATGCTCGGCGATATTTTGCTGGAAATACCATGTGATACAGCAGTACCGTAACATTATGACTTTTGTGTATATATTTGCTCATTCCTCCATATTACGCCGCAAGCGGCCGGGAATATACCCAAAAGAGATTTAAATAATCTTCTCTGTGCTTTTCATAAGATTGCCGTATAGCTAATTTAACTACTTGCTCTGGATTTTTTCTTTGGATTTTGAGCTGTAAGAAATGTTTACATAATTTTCTAGGAAATTGATCAGCAAAAATATCATATAAGCTATAAGTGTCATGGAAGACATCTGTTAATTTATCTTGAAAGGTATATGTGTCATTAGCTGTATGTAACAATAAGTATTCTACTAATTTATTATTTCTATTAGTCAATAAACTAATTAAAATTTTGTTAAAACTAACAAATTCATCTAGTAAAAAATCTTTAATATTTAATTGATTATCTGAGAATAAATATTTTAAAATATTTATAAAATTATCTTCGTGTGCTTTAGTTATATTATAAAAATGCTTTTTAAATATATTTAAGATATTTTGTTTTATTGTAAAGTTAGATGGCCTTGTATTCAATAATTCTTGGGTAAAATATTGTTTTGGATTTGGGCATAGGAACCGTAGTATAGTAAGACAGCTAGGTTCTATTATAGAGTGATCAATTAATTTTAATATAACTATAGTTTGTAAATTTTGTGGTAATTGACTAAAAGCTTTCCCTGCTAGATCAGAGAAAGCACTAGGTGTTGAAACTCTTTTTTTCATAAATCTTTATATATTGCGTAATTAGTTTTAAAATGTCAATATCTGTATATTAAGTGAAAATTTATAAAAAGGAGTGAAATTATTCTTGACAATATATTAGATTAAGTAAAAATTAACCATCTGAGGATAATTAATTTTTACAAAGTTTTATTATATGCCTACCAAATTTACTTGGAATAAACAATTAAATACATTAATAATTCTTATCTTAGCTGTTTTGATGTGGAACATTCAGGTTCCGCAAGGACTTACTGTTAAAGCATGGCATTTATCTGTAATATTCATTACTACTATCGTTACCATAATACTTAACTTATTCCCTATGGGCGCTATATCATTTTTTAGTATAGCCTGCTGTGTTGTTACGCAAACTCTTACTTTAGATCAAGCTTTAATGGGATTTAGTAATAGTATAATTTGGTTAGTAGTATTTGCTTTTTTTATTTCTCAAGGATTTATTAAAACAGGTTTTGGGGAACGTATAGCCTATCACTTAATATTACTAGTTGGGCAAAGTACTTTAGGGTTGTCATATGCTTTAGTAATTGTGGATTTTTTATTAGCTTCTTTTATTCCGAGCGTTACAGCTAGAGGAGGGGGAATAATTTTTCCTATAGCCCAATCGCTTTGTAAAACTTATCCTGAAATGCTTAACGAGAATACATCTAAAAATGGTGGGTTTCTCATGAAGGTATCTTATCAGGCAAATGTTATTACTAGTACAATGTTTATTACTGCTATGGCAGCTAATCCTCTTGCAGTTAAATTCGCAGCTGATGCTGGAATTATTATTAGTTGGAGTACATGGGCATTAGCTGCCATTGTACCTGGTATTGCTTCTTTAATAATTACACCTTTTATAATTTATTGCTTATATCCTCCTTCAATCAAGCATAACCCAGAAGCACTAAAAATTGCTAAGAAAAGATTAGAAGAGCTCGGTAATATATCGTTTAAAGAAATTATCATGTTAATAACTTTCATTTTTTTAATATTCTTATGGATGTTTGGAAGTAATTGGGGATTATCAGCTACTACCGTTGCTTTGCTTGGTTTATGTATTTTATTATTATGCAAGGTAATAAAATTTGATGATAATCTTAGCGATAAAGCAGCCTGGCATACTTTTATTTGGTATGGAACTTTAGTAATGTTAGCGGGTTTTTTGTCAGAATTTGGCTTAATAGTTTGGGTTAGTAATATATTTGAAAATCAATTATTAACTTATTTCACTCCTACGGTTGGGGTGATTATTCTTTCTATAATATATTTTTATATTCATTATTTTTGTGCTAGTACCACAACTCATATAGCGATATTATTTCCAACTTTTCTTGCTTTGTTTATTAATGCAGGAATGCCTGGTTTATTATCAGCCTTAATACTTAGTTTCTTGTCTATATTATCTTCTTCACTAACTTATTTTGGTCTCAGTAGCGCACCAATATTTTTTGGTGCTGGTTATATGAAAGCAAAAACATGGTGGTATATTGGTTTTATTTTAAGCTTAGTATATGCCACTATATGGATTTTTATAGGCGGTGTTTGGTGGAAAGTAATAGGGTTATGGTAATTGAGTATTGAGATCTACAACTAAATTTGTTTTTTGCTATGAGTAAAAATGAATTAGCCGTCAGCATCGCAAATTGAGGGAATAGAACTATAAAGACTAAAATTTATACTTGCTTTTATATTGTTACTTAATTACAAATATTTGATTGTTGAACTTAATTATGCGTTAGAGGTTGATACTAATCAACTAGGAGAAAATTGTTTAATTATTGCAAAACACAACGGTAAACTAAAAGATAATTGTTTACCAAAACCATGTTCTACTGTGTATGGCAGGTGATATCCCTTCAATACCAGAAAGTGACTTGTAATTTCTAAGGCTTATAGGGTCAGTAAACATTAGAAAATCAAATAAAATTTTTAGAAATAGGGGTTGATGAAGATCATGTCCATTTTTTAGTACAATCTGTACCAACCTATAGCGTAACAAAAATAGTAACAACAATTAAAAGTGTTACAGCTCGTCAAATATTTAGACAGTGTCCACAG
>JAJIYR010000077.1 GCA_020881085.1 Rickettsia endosymbiont of Bryobia graminum
TTTCCCTTTCTCATATTCTGTCATAGTCATCCTATAAAATAAGTCCTATTTACTTATTTTATATAGGACGACTATGACTTCTTCAAACTAAAGTTTCTCCACCTGAAGGTGGAGGTTTGAACCATCAGCTGGATAATCAAATTTATAACAAGCTAAAACTGGGCCAAATATTTCGGTTGTAAAGATTTCCATATTATCTTGGCAATCACTAATAACTGTTGCTTCAAAGAAGTTATCATGTGATTTACCGCCACATAAAATTTTTGCTCCTTTGCTTTTAGCATCTTCAAGTAATTTTACAATCTTATCGACAGCAGCTTTATTAATCAATGGTCCTATGTTTGAGTCGGGGGCAAAACCATCTCCTACTTTAAGGTTAGAAAATTTATTGAGATAAGATCAGAAGTAACCTTATCTAAATCTACATCCTTAAATATAATATAAGGAGCATTACCGCCTAATTCCATCGATAGACGTTTCATAGTAGTGCCAGAGTTTTGATATAATAACTTTCCTACTCTTGTTGAACCGGTAAAAGATAATTTGCGAATCCGAAAATCGTTACAGAATATTTGTCCAATATTGCTAGCATCTCCGGTAATGATATTAAATACTCCCGCAGGAAGCCCTGCCTCAGTTGCCAGTTTAACTAAAGCTAAGGCAGAAAATGGGGTGAATTCTGAAGGCTTAAGTATCCACGCTACAACCAGCTGCTAAGGCTGGTGCAACTTTTCTAGTAATCATAGCATTTGGGAAATTCCAAGGCGTAATAGCAGCCACAGGACCAACTGGCTCCCATTCAGTAATAATTTTGTGATTTATTTCTTTACCACTCCTGATTTTACCTTTGATCTCATGCATACTTCCAGCAAACCATTCTACAAAACCAGCGCCATATAGAATTTCTTTTTGAGATTCTTCTAACGTTTTTCCTTGTTCTAGGGTAAGGATTTTTGCTAAATCATCACTATTTTCTAATATTAAAGAATACCATTTCCTTAAAATAGTAGATCTATGTTGAATAGATGTTTGAGACCAAGTTTTGAAAACTGTGACGGTACTATCTAGAGCTTTAGCAATTAAATCATCAGAAAGATTAGGAACTGATCCAATTTCCTGATTAGTAGAGGGATTATTAACAGAAATTTGTTCTTGGAATTCTATCCAAGAATCATTTATATAGTTTTTCTTATTAACTAGCTCTAGTATGGTCATATTCGCTACCTCTTATAATTCCATCAAAACAAAAATAGCTATATTATGATCTATAGAAACCTAAACTACAATATTTACTATCTTTTTAGGTACAATAATAATTTTCTTAGGTTCTTTGTTATCTAAATGCTTTTGAATAGATTCTAGTCCAGTAACTATACTCTTAATTTCATCATCAGTTGAAGAAATTGGAAATTCATAAGTAGCTCTTAGTTTGCCATTTATTTGAATCGCTATAGTATAAGAATTTTCTACTAATAAATTTTCCTCAAAAGAAGGCCAGGATTTTTTGTAAAGCCTTTCTTGATGGCCTAATTTTTGCCATATTTCTTCTGTAATGTGAGGAATAAAAGGATTAAGCAGCTGCATTAGAATATTAAAACTATCTAGGGCAGTATGAAAATTAGGTGTTTGTTGCATTAACTCTTCTGATAAAGCGTTAAATAATTCTCTCATTCTTGCGATAGCTTTATTTAGCTTAAATTCTTTTAGCTCTTCATTAACATGTTTTATGGTAAAATGAGTAAATCTTACTAATTTTGTAGCTTGGCTACTAGTGCTTGTATTAGGCTTATTAATCAATGTATCCGCCATAGAGGATAATCTATTAATAAATTTAAAACATCCTTCAAGACCAGCAGATGACCATTCGAAATCTTTTTCTGGTGGGCTGTCTGATAAAACAAATAATCTAATAGAATCAGCAGAATGATTAGTTAATATTGATTCCAAATCTACAACATTCTTTTTAGACTTACTCATTTTTTCTACACGACCTACCACTACTTCTTGTCCTGTAGTTTTACTAACCCATTTATCAGATCGCTTTTCTACTTCATCAGGGTACAACCAATTATTATTTCGATCTTTAAAAGTAGCGTGCAACACCATTCCCTGAGTTAGTAAGTTTTTGAATGGTTCGCGAACAGATAAATAACCTTGCTCATTCATTACTTTAGTAAAAAATCTAGCATAAAGAAGATGCATTACAGCATGCTCAATTCCCCCAATATATTGATCAACAGGTAACCAGTAATTACAAGCATTTTTATTTACCATATCTTGCGCCTCAGCGTCACAGTAACGAGTGAAATACCAAGAAGATTCAAAAAATGTATCAAATGTGTCAGTTTCACGAGTTGCTGGTTTTTGACATTTCGGACAGGTAGTATGTTTCCAGTTTTGGTGAGAATCTAAAGGATTGCCATGTCCATTAAATTTAACATCTTCTGGTAAAGTAACAGGTAGGTCTTTTTCTGGAACTGGCAAGATGCCACAATTGTTACAATATATTATCGGAATAGGGCATCCCCAGAATCTTTGTCTAGATACTCCCCAGTCTTTTAGGCGGTAATTAATAGTACGTTTGCCAATGGCAAGTTTTTCAAATTCATCTATAACTCTTTCTTTGGCTTCTTGAATAGTTAGTCCATTCAAGAAATCAGAGTTGATCATTATACCGTCACCAGTATAAGCTGATGATGATAAATCTATATTAGCAGCTTTTACTACTTGCTTTATAGGTAACCCTAACTTCTTTGCTAATTCATAATCTCGTTCATCATGAGCTGGGCAACCAAAGACAGCTCCTGTACCATAATCCATTAGAACAAAATTAGTTATAATAACTGGTAAAGTAATATTTGGATCAAATGGGTGGGTAACAGATAGGTTAGTAAAAACACCATCTTTTTCGGCTTTTTCTACTGCGGATGTACTATGTAGATGGGAGCATTGTTTAATAAATAAGGAAATGTTATTATCAATATTTACTAATTGTTCAATGATTGGGTGATTATAGGCCACCGCTAGATAACTTGCCCCAAAAATAGTTTCTGGTCTAGTGGAAAACACCTCAATAAACCTATTTCCAAACTCTACTTCTGCTGGTGATTTGTGTGTCAAGCCAGTACTCGAATCGTCATGTACATCATTGTACACTGCGGTTCTGTGTTCTGTGTTTTCTTCAAATTCCCTAGCAGTAGTAAGTTTTGAAGCAGGTTTAATAGAATGATCATAATCCTTTATTTGAAAAGCAAAATTTGCTCCTTGTGATTTACCTATCCATTTTTCCTGCATCGATTTTACAGAATCTGGCCAGCCAGTTAATTTAGGTATTTCATTTAGTAATTCTTCGGCATAATTAGTGATTCTTAAAAACCATTGTTTTAAATGTCGCTTCTCAACTAAAGCTCCTGAACGCCAGCCACGTCCATCAACAACTTGTTCATTGGCAAGCACCGTATTATCGACAGGATCCCAATTGACTAATGATTCTTTTTGATAGGCTAAATTCTTTGCATAAAGTTCTAAAAAGAATTTTTGCTCATGCTTATAATAATCTGGATCACAGGTAGTTACTTCTCTAGACCAATCATAAGAAAAACCAATAGATTTTAATTGGTCCCGCATAGTTTTTATATTATCATAAGTCCATTTTGCAGGATGGGAATTATGATTAATAGCAGCATTTTCTGCAGGTAAGCCAAAAGCATCCCACCCCATAGGATGTAATACATTGTAGCTTTGAGCTGTCATAAATCTAGCTAAACAATCCCCAATGGAATAATTACGCAAATGCCCTACATGAATTTTCCCAGAAGGATAGGGTAGCATTTCAAGTACGTAATATTTAGATTTCTTACTATCATTGGTTGTTGCAAAAGCTTGTTCTTCTTCCCAAATCTTTTGCCATTTTTGTTCTATATTTATCATATTCTTATATTGTATAATTAAAGTATATTTTGAGATATATATTTAGAAATGTCAGAACTTCAATAAGTTACAGCAAAATTCTAAAAAATCCTTTTAAAAATAGCTGTTAAAAAAATTTTTATACACTTGTGCTTCTAGACTGCATTACTATTAGCTCTACAAGGCGGAATTTTAGCGAATTTTAATACCATTTTCATACTATGCAAGAATGACATCATATTTCTTCTACTCTTAAAGAAATATATCCTATTTTTCTTTAGAACTAAGATGTAATTCTCTAGCTTTTCTTAAAATTGTATCTTCAATAATAATAGCTAAATTATTTGAATTATTACTATCTACCCAAGTGCCATTTTTAAGTATTTGTTCAAATACTCTTACTTGAATTGCATCAGGGCTGATAACATTATCTTTAATAATAATATTTACTTTAAATCTAAAATTTTGTTTATCTTTTGGACTATGCCACTCAGTTATAATAACTCCACCATTTGAATCAGTCGAAGCGAGTGGAATAGAACTTAAGCTATCTATAGAAGCCTGCCATAAATATTTATTAATATGACTAAGTCCTATTTTAGTAGATTCATTTTTTACTTTGCCTGGTCTAAATACTATCCCTTCTCCACCAAGAATAGATCCCATATCTTCCATTTCTTTTTCATGGATTGTTTGAGGATAATCAGTAGTTACAGCTATAGCATTACTATAAAATAGCAATGGAGTGATTATTTTAATAGTATGTTTTAAGTATTTTTTCATAGGTTTTTATTTGAATTGTTATAATGGTTTAATTTGGGATAACATATGTCATTTTAACTGTGATAGTGCTGTCGTGTTTAATTTTGATATCTTTCAATGTAAACAGAAATCTTAAGTTATCTCGAAACTTGTTTCAGGGTTGTAATAGATGCTGAAGCAAGTTCAGTATTACGTTATTGTTCCTAGATTCCTGCTTACGCCGGCACAAAAATCTTTGTTTTACTAAATGTATAATTCTTTCTTTACTGATTTGTAGTAATAATTATAGAGAAATAGTAAACTCTGCTTCGGTTTTTGTTTTGATTTCTTCTATACTTACATCATCAGCTTTTTTAATTAAAATCATAGAGTCCTTAGTAATATCAAATATCCCAAGATCAGTAATTACTCTACTAACTATATTAATACCTGTTAGAGGTAAAGTACATTTTTTCAATAATTTACTACTACCATCTTTAGCTACATGTTCCATTAGTACTACTACTCTTTTTACATTTGCTACCAAGTCCATAGCTCCACCCATACCCTTTACCATTTTTCCAGGTATAGTCCAGTTAGCTAAATCACCGTTGCTAGATACTTGCATAGCTCCAAGAATAGTTAAATCAATATGTGATCCTCTAATCATAGCGAAAGATGTTGCACTATCAAAATAGCTGCTTTCAGGAATAGAAGTTATAGTTTCTTTTCCTGCGTTAATTAAATCTGGATCTTCTTCCCCTTCAAAAGGAAATGGTCCCATGCCTAACATACCGTTTTCACTTTGCAGGATGATATTCATATCTTGCGTAATATAATTCGCCACTAAAGTAGGTATACCGATACCAAGATTAACGTATAAACCTTCTTTCAGTTCTAGCTGTGCCGCTATTTGGCACATTTGCTCTTTAGTCCACGCCATTTTCTATCTCTTTCTAGTTGTTCTACGTTCTATACACTTTTCGTGGTTTTCGCCTACTACTAATCTATTGGTAAAAATACTAGGAGTATGAATATTATTAGGATCAAGCATACCGGTTTCTACTATTTCCTCCACTTCACAAACAGTGGTGCTAGCTGCTGTTGCCATTATTGGGTTGAAATTTCTAGCTGTTTTATTATAAATTACATTACCGCTTTTATCAGCCTTCCAGCCTTTAATAATAGTTAAGTCAGCAAAAAGCGACGTTTCCATCAAGTATTTTTTGCCATTAAATTCACGTACTTCTTTCCCTGTTTCTACTATCGTTCCAATGCCTGTGCGAGTATAGAAAGCTGGAATTCCTGCTCCACCAGCTCTAATTCTTTCGGCAAGTGTTCCTTGAGGGGTTAATTCAACTTCTAAGGAACCATCTATATATTGTTGTTCAAAAATTTTATTTTCTCCCACATAAGAAGAAATCATTTTTTTGATTTGTTTAGTTTTAAGTAAGATACCGAGGCCAAAATCATCAACGCCACAATTATTGCTGATGATTGTTAAGTCCTTAACTTGTGATTCTAAGATAGCGACGATTAGATTTTCTGGTATGCCGCAGAGTCCAAATCCTCCAGCCATAATAGTCATGCCATCACAAAGTATACCCTCAAGGGCCTGCTTAGAAGAAGAATATATTTTACTCATATGTTCACTAAATATTGATTAATAGCATTATATCTATGAATTTAACGATGTGAAGAAGATTCTGTATTATAAGCTAAATGTAAAATCACCCTTAAATTAATGTTTATTTTGATAATTGATGCCATAACCATTTTGGCACCATTCTTTAAATAAAAGTAATCCCTGCCGCAAGCAGCGGGGTATTTTAGAAGAAAGCTAGCTGATGATCCTCATGCAGTTTCTTATATTCCTTGCCTTGGTTTTTTACGTATTTTCCTATCATATTCTCATTTCCATGCTTACCTACCATACTCGTAAAATATCCATCAGTCCAAAATTCTCCACCCCATAATTGTTTCTTTACCTGTGGACACTGTCTAAATATTTGACGAGCTGTAACACTTTTAATTGTTGTTACTATTTTTGTTACGCTATAGGTTGGTACAGATT
>JAJIYR010000078.1 GCA_020881085.1 Rickettsia endosymbiont of Bryobia graminum
TAATATACCGTATGTTTCCCTTTCTCATATTCTGTCATAGTCATCCTATAAAATAAGTCCTATTTACTTATTTTATATAGGACGACTATGACTTCTTCAAACTAAAGTTTCTCCACCTGAAGGTGGAGGTTTGAACCATCAGCTCGATAATAAAATAAACTCTTTCGAAATAGGGGTTGATGAAGATCATGTCCATTTTTTAGTACAATCTGTACCAACCTATAGCGTACCAAAAATATTAACAACAACTAAAAGTGTTACAGCTCGTCAAATATTTAGACAGTTTCCACAGGTAAAGAAACAATTATGTGGTGGAGAATTTTTGACTGATGGATATTTTACGAGTACGGTAGGGAAGCATGGAAATGAGAATATGATACGACAAACAATGCTCGGCGATATTTTGCTGGAAATACCATGTGATACAGCAGTACCGTAACATTATGACTTTTGTGTATATATTTGCTCATTCCTCCATATTACGCCGCAAGCGGCCGGGAATATACCCAAAAGAGATTAAAAAAATAATTTTATACAAATTGCTTTTTAAGCCTGTTATCATGCTGTCTACCAGGCGGAAATTACGCGAATTTTACTATCACAAATAATAGCAAAAAATTGTTAAAACAGATTATCTAGTAACAATAGCTTAAAATACTTATAGAACTAAGCTTTTTCTTATCCATATAATAAAATTGCCTCAGGATAATTAGTATTATTTCTGACCACCAATGAATAATTTATGCTATATATTATTCATATAATCTATGTTTACTTCCTTATACTGACCAGGTTTTAAGTCTCCTAATAAAAAGCTCCCGTAACGAATTCTAATTAAACGATTTACTTGTAGCCCAAAATGAGAGAAAATTTTCCTAATTTCACGATTTTTACCCTCCGTTAAAACTACTTCAAACCAAGAATTAGAGTTTATCGATTCTATAGATTTAGGATTATATATTATCTTATCTATTTCTATATTTTTATAATTCTGTAATAATAAATCTGGTAAACCATAAGCTCTTACTTTATATACTCGCTCTATTTTGTTACTAGGTAATTCAAATTTTCTTGCTAAATCACCATTATTAGTAAGAAGTAACAACCCCTCGCTATTTAAATCTAATCGCCCTATCGAAATTACTCTAGGTAATTCAATAAGATTAGCAAATACCGTTTCTCTTCCATGGGTATCTTTATGAGTAGTAATTAACCCTACTGGCTTATAATATAACCATAAACGCGCAGCTTGTTCCTGCTTTATTACTTTCCCAGAAACTTCAATAATTGCGTCATTACTAGCCCTCTCTGCAGGAGAATTAATAATTACGTTATTAACTTTTACTTGATTATTTTCAATGAGCTTTTCTGCATCGCGTCTTGAGCATACGCCTGCATTACTAATGATTTTTGCTAATTTTTGCATTTAAATTATAGTTTTTTATTATTATCTATTACCTCTAATTAATATGCCTTTTCGTATCTGAATAATTGCTAAGAACAGCAGCAAATAGGAAATTATCTGAATAAAGAATATTAAACTATTAAATTCAGGTAAAAAGATAATAATTAATGGCTGTAATAGTATTGGTATACCAGAAGTAAATAAGACTATTCTACAGCATGTTTGCACAGAAGATTTGAGACCAAAGAAGTTAGTTAATAAATATACTATTAAAACAATAAAGAATTTTTCAAATAAAATAGAACAAAATCTTAAAATAATTAATAAAGGCATTAGTATATAAATAAATACTCTAGGCGCTTGATTTAAAATTTGAATAAAATATTTCTTAATCGTTTCCTGTGTTAATTCTTCTGAAACTGAACCAAATAATTGAGAATATTTCACTATAAAATTATCCTTCTTTTTATCAGTAATTTCAACTGTAGCAAAGGATACGTAATCACTAGAAAATAATATTGGGATTCTTTTTTTATCTATAGCTGATAATTGATTTTTTGTATCTACAACGGCAATTTTATTATTATTTTCATCTAATAGATATATAGGTTCTTCTTGATCAACTGCTATTTGCTTACCATCATAATGAATTTCTGGTAGCTGCTTTAATATATAATCAATCGTAGTGCTATTAGTTGAAGAATTACTGCTATTAAAATAACTTTTTAATGTTAACAGATAGTTAAAAATTGATAGGCTGTATATTAATGATGATAAGAATACAATAGTAAATAAATATCTTACTCCGTATCCTTTATAAGATAAATATACATTTTGATAAAAGTTTATTGAGCTAACAGATAACCATAATTGATTAAATAGAGCTCTAATCCACAGCAATAGTTTTGTTGTCATAATTTATATTAAGATGGTAATCTATTATTATATTTAACAATTATGAAACTACTAGCAAAGTTTCAATATTTCTAATATAAAATGACATTTAATTTGAACTGTGATAAAAAATCTATACATGGTAAATTATATTTATACGCGCGTAAAAACCACGGGGCTTGCCCCGTGGATGTAGCGCTCCCCATATCTTTCTGCTATGGTGAAGTATGCAGATTAGGAAACAAGGTCACTGTGCTTACCAATGTGAATACCATTTGATGCTGCTTAGTAAATACAGACGTAAAACATTTAATAATAATATATTTGGATATTTTCAAGAAATTCTGAAGCAGGTATCGGAAAATATACCTGAGGTGAAATTATTGACGATAAATCATGATACAGACAACATTCATATGCATCTGTCAATACCACCAAAGGTAAAAGTTGGAGATGTGGT
>JAJIYR010000079.1 GCA_020881085.1 Rickettsia endosymbiont of Bryobia graminum
AAGCATGTTTTCTCTATAGCTTCTAAGTTTGATTTATCGGTTACTAGCATTATTGGTTGTGATAACATGAAATCATATAAAATTACCAAATTGAGATTGGCTATATAAAGATAAAACGTGAGTTTTAGCATGAACTTTTACAGGGATTTTATACTTCAATTTACTCTGAATATAACTATAAGCTATCCCTATTGTATGATTATCATTAATATTTGCATCAAAACCGCCTTAATCCGATCAACTATCCGTCCTTCTCGATCTCTCTTATAACGTTCCTTCCCCTTTTCTCTTTGTTCTTCTGTCAATACATTCTTACTCACAATGTCCTAAACTCTACAATAGCTCTCCTATCTTTGCAACCCTTCATTTACGAACAGTATATATCTGGTGAAAGTTCGGATCTCAGGACACTTTTATCAAGTACTTCGGCTGAGGCTAAATTTGCTATAGATCTTTTTGTCTATAGGATTCAATTGGAAATTGGTCGTTTAACTGCAGCCCTCCAAGGGTTAGAAGGGCTTGTTTTTACAGCTGGAATTGGTAGTAATTCAGCGGTAATTCGTCAGTTAGTCATTAAGGGTTTAGGGTGGTTAAGAATTGATATAGAAACTAATAAAAACCAGGCAAATCAATATTGCATCAGTAATGAAAAGAGTAAGGTTAAAGTATTTGTTATACCAACTAATGAAGAAAAAGTTATTGCTGAGGAGGTTGTTAAGTTGTTATAGCTCTTTTGCTATAAAGTCATAAGAATCACTGGTAGCAGTCACCTCAAACCATTCCTCATTATTTTCTTCGGTTGAATCTGGCAATAGTGAAGGACTATTGGTGCTATAATAATAGTTCTTTATAATAGAAAAACTGCATTTAGTAATTAATAAAACTAGGGAAACAGGTCCTATTATAGATAATTCAATAATTGTTAATGCAACTTTAGTGCAAGTTTCACATTCTTCTCTATAACTAAGCATAAGTATTATATTGATAAATATATATCAATATAATACTTATATTAGATCAAGTCTAAGACAATATAAAAATTAGTTTATAATACCATGCTTGAGAAATCTGCCCCCCCAGATAATGGTAGGTTGTCATCATTATAACCATGCGCACGAGATAAATCATCACGGCTGAATGCTAATACTGTCTCGTAATCCTCAACAGGTTTATTACTCATAGCAACAACCTCAGTACCAGTTGAATCGATCTCTTCTAATACATCGGTAGCATCTATGTATAAAGTGCCATCTCCTGGTGTATCCCAACCTTTTGTCTGATAAACAGGCTTTTCGCATAAATTAGCAAAGTTCTTTAAGGAATGACCTGGAAGATTTGTTATTAATTCTAAAGTTCTTGTTAGTCCTAAATAGCCTGCACAGGTGTTAATAACATCTGAGCTAACTTTGCCAACTAAATAGCTAGCATATCCTAGAACTCCTAATGATTCTGTTGCAAATTGTACAGGTGCGTCAGCTGCAACTTGCTTTGTCGGAAGAACTATCCTTGGTTCGGTAATATGTGGACTGCTTACGACGGGATTATCATTAATAAGGTTATGTGGAGAATTATATACAACACAATGTTCTGCTAAATCCTCTATAGAAACTTCTACGTTCTTGCTAAATACTCCAGCCTTAATTGCTGCATTTATTGCATTTTTAGAACCAGGGCTATCAAAAGTAATAGATGTTCCTACTCTAAGACCTTGAGATAAGGTTTCATAACTTCCAGCGTTCGCTAAGGGACGCTCCAAGAGAATGTCCAGTAAAATTATATATATATTTATTAGAATCAGTACCAAGTAATGTGGAAACATGATTGATCATAGTTATAACTTCTGTGACTTTACTAGGGTAAGTTCCTGCGGCTATATAAACATCATCTTTTAAGTCATGTTTATCTGTAGGTACTGTACCAACTGTTGAAATAAGAACTTCTTTTGTTTTGTCATTAACAAATGCAACAGCTTTAAAATCATTTCCTTTGGTATCAGGAAAATCGGATGACTTGCATAAAACTTTCCAACCATCTTTTTCTAAAATTTGCATAGTTTCAAGTTCATGCTTTTGGTATACTGTATCACCTTTAGAAATTTTATAAGCAAGGTCAGTTGCTATTTGAGCGATTTTTGATGCTATTTTTTCAATGCTATCAACAGCTTTATCGAATTTATCTTCAGTTTTTCTAATAACTTTTTTAGCTACTTCTGTAGTTTTTTTTAGCTTTACTAGTAAACCAATTACTAAAATAACTCATATTAACCTCTTGTTTGTTATATTCCAATCCGGAACGAACGGTTTGAAACTTAGGTACATTATATATGTTATTTCAAAATGTGTCAAGTACTTTTTGTGGATAACTTAATTATTGCGTAGTGGTGTGATAGTTTTGATGGTTATAGCATGTAATTCATTGCTATTCATTATTTCAGAAAGAGCTTTTTTAACCATCTTGTGTTGGTTAATTAAACTTAATCCGTTAAATGAGGAGTCTTCTATTTCTAATGAATAATGGTCTTGATCTCCAAGATAATCACTGATTTTTATTTTGGCATTTGGGAAACTATGGAGTATAATTTCTTCAAGTTTACTAACAGATATTGCCATTAACTATAGATCAATTATTGATTATGAGTAAAGATTATACCATAAAAGTTCATAATTTGCAATCGCTAAGTTTCTTGAGAAATTGTCGTTTAAATGTAGGGATTTTAGGTGGTTCATTTAATCCTGCTCATATTGGTCATTTGCAGATCAGTCATCAAGCATTGAAGGTTCTACAATTAGATTATCTGATTTGGTTGGTTGCCTTGCAAAACCCTTTTAAATTTAAGTATAAACATGATATCTTTTTAAGAGCTGCTCAAGCAGCTGAAATTGTTGAACATCCAAAAATTTTGGTGGCAACAGCAGAATCAGATATTGGTTCATATAATACATATAATTCTCTGAAAAGATTTAAAGAATTATTTAAGGGTGTTAATTTCACTTTCTTAATGGGAGCTGATAATATCAATTCCTTTCATAAATGGTATAGATATAAAGATATTGCTGATTTATGTAGTATTGTAGTTTTTGATAGACCTAATATTTTAGGTCACTTGAATTTCAACAAATTTACAATGAATTTTAAAGTAAATATTAAATCTATTGCAGATTCTCCATTAATTGATATAGGGCTAAAGAGTTCTATTGATAAAAAACAAACTAACAATATAATAATATATAGAGGTGTTATGTCAGAAATGTCATCAACTTTGATTAGACATTCTTAAATAAAGTATCTGTACTTTTATTGTCATCAGGTTGTTTGTGCTCCTGACACACGTTTGTGCATATAGTATTAGGCTTTGCTCGAAATAAAAATTTTGAAAGCTTATTTGGTTTATTTAAGATGGCTATTTGTAGAAAATATAAAGGTAATTATGCTAGAAAATATTGAAGAATTAAAAGAATTTATAGTCGAATGTTTAGAAGAAAAAAAAGCTGAAGAGATAACTATTATTGATTTAAGACAAAAAACTACATTGGCGGAATATATTATTTTTGCTAATGGACGCTCTACTAAAAATGTTGGAGCAATAGCTGAATACTTAGGGCAGGAACTAAAAAATAAGATCAATATTAGTGTTAACATTGAAGGATTAGGTAAGTCTGAGTGGGTTCTAATAGATGTAGGGAATATATTAGTTAATATATTTTATCCAGAGGTTAGGGAGCATTTTAAATTAGAAGACATGTGGATGAAAAAATCCAATAGTAAACAATAATACCTATAATTTCAGATAGTTAACTATAAATATTGAATAAATTTAATTTCTAGCTAGACAATTCTTAATTTTCAAACTAAGTTTTTGTTATATTTTTAATAACCCATATAATAGTTTTGAGATAAAACTAAATAGTAGGTCCTGGACTGAGTATAAGGTATAAATGGAAGAACATTTTCTTATTAATGTTATAATTTTAATTGGCGCCGCTGTATTTGTTGTAGCGATACTTAAACGTCTTAATTTAAGTCCAGTTTTAGGTTATTTAATTGCAGGTGCAGCGATTGGAGACCATGGATTTAAAATTGTAACGTATGATCAGACAAAATTACTTGGAGAATTAGGGGTAGTATTTCTGCTTTTTGCAATAGGTTTAGAATTATCTTTTAAGCGCTTGAAAGTAATGAGAAGGTATGTTTTCGGTCTTGGTTCATTACAGGTATTAACTACTGGAATAATAATTGCTGCCGCAGTAGTATTGATTAATGGGGACAGTGGAGCATCAATTATTATTGGTGGAGGGTTAGCTTTATCTTCTACAGCGCTTGTTATGCAAGTTATAGAAGAAACAAGAAGTCAGTCAGCTCAACATGGTCGTATAGCATTATCTGTTTTATTACTACAGGATTTGGCGGTTGTACCCTTACTTGTGATTGTGCCTTTACTTTCAGGAAACGGTGAATCATCTTTGGCTGCTGCTTTAGGTATAGCTGTAGTTAAAGCTTTTATAGCATTACTTGCAATATTTATAGCTGGGAGGTTATTTTTAAGACCACTGTTTACATTAATATCATCAGAAAATGGTGATATTAATGAGTTGCCTATTTCTATGACCTTATTGGTAGTTTTATCTGCTGCCTGGGCCACTGAATATTTTGGTTTATCATTAGCTTTAGGTGCTTTTGTTGCAGGGGTGTTAGTGGCAGAAACTGAGTTTCGTACTCAGGCTGAGGAAAGTATTTACCCTTTTAAAAGCTTATTTCTTGGTCTATTCTTTATGACTGTTGGTATGAAGATTGATGCTTATGAGATATATGCTCAAATATCAACTATACTAACTTGTTCTCTGGCATTAATTATAGTTAAAACAATGATAGTTGCTGGTTTTTGTATTTTATTTGGTTTTAGTAAAGGAATTGCTTTACATGCAGGGCTATTATTATCGCAAGGAGGAGAATTTGCTTTTATTTTATTTGGTCTTGGTAAGGAAACAGGTGTCATAGAAGAAAAAGTAGCAAATGTGCTTTTGCTAACAGTAACCTGTACTATGGCGCTAACGCCTTTACTCGCTATGTTTGGTAGAAAGCTTGCTGAAAGGCTTGATAAAGGATTAAGCAAAACTTCTATGCAAATTATAGAACTTGGAGCAAGAGATTTAACTAACCACATAATAATTGCTGGTTTTGGCAGTGTTGGTAAAATGATAGCATTGGTTTTAGAAGCTGAAGGAATTAATTATATAGCTCTGGATGTCAATGATGAGGTAGTTAAAGAAGAAACAGCGAATGGTTTTCCAGTATTTAAAGGTGATGTTTCGCAGATTGAAACGTTAAAAGCTGTTGGTGCAGAAAGGGTTCTAGCATTAGCTCTAACTATGAACAATCATATTACTATAAAGAAGTCCCTTAAAACAATATCCAGCTCTTTCCCAGATCTTGAAGTTATTGTTAGATTAAAAAACCTACATAATGCTAGAGATTTTTATGATGCTGGTGCAACAACAATTATTCCAGAAAATTATGAAACTGGGCTTCAGCTTGGTGGAACAATTTTAAAATTAATTGGTATTAGTGAGTATGAGATTAATCGCATTAAAGGTCAATTTAGATCTGGAAATTATGTAATTGCCAAACGAGATGATGCATTAAGTGCATTAGAAGAAAATGAGCTGGAAACATATTAATAATGTTTTGTAAGATAACTTGTATAATATTAGCTATACTGCCAATTATAGCTAATGCTGAAAATAAAAAACTACCTATACCGCGTTTTGCTTCCATTAAGTCTAATGAAGTTAATTCTCGAGTTGGTCCTACTGTAAAATCCCCTATAGAATGGGTCTTTGTTAAAAAAGGAGAGCCAGTTGAAATTACTGCAGAATATGGACAATGGAGACAAATACGTGATGTTACAGGAGAGGGGGGATGGGTACATTCAAGTGTGCTATCTGGAAAAAGATCAGTCATTATCAAAAGTTCTGGTGTAGTAGATCTTACAAAAATTCCTGATGACAAAAATAGAGTTGTTGCAAAAGTATCCAGTGATGTTCGTTGTTTGTTAAATAAATGTCAGAATAATCATTGTCAGGTGCGTTGTCAAAATAAAACTGGCTGGTTACCGAAAACAATTTTATGGGGAGTATATAAAAAAGAATAATAATGAAAAACAATTGTTTTTCATTAGGAATTAGGTTAGTAATTGTATTTCTTACTCAACTTTAATCTTTAATAATGAAATTATGACAGCTGCTATAACAAATCCTAGGTACCAATATACTGAATAAAAGTAATACCCGCCGCAAGCAGCGGGGTATTTTAGAAGAAAGCTAGCTGATGATCCTCATGCAGTTTCTTATATTCCATGCCTTGGTGTTTTACGTATTTTCCGATCATATTCTCATTCCCATGCTTACCTGCCGTACTAGTAAAATATCCATCAGTCCAAAATTCTCCACCCCATAATTGTTTCTTTACCTGTGGACACTGGCTAAATATTTGACGAGCTGTAAGACTTTTAATTGTTGTTGCTATTTTTGTTACGCTATAGGTTGGTACAGAGTGTACTAAAATATGGAGATGATCTTCATCAACCCCTATTTCTAACAATTTTATTTGATATCTCGTTTCTATCTCTAAACATACTTCGCGTAATTCGTAAGCAACTGATACATCAATCACGTCTTGACTAAATTGGTCCTTAAAGACCATGTGATACAGCAGTACCGTAACATTATGACTTTTGTGTATATATTTGCTCAATCCGCCATATTACGTCGAAAGCGGCGGGGAATATATCCAAAA
>JAJIYR010000080.1 GCA_020881085.1 Rickettsia endosymbiont of Bryobia graminum
GCTATATATCTAGAGCTATATCCCATGTTATGTATTTCGTATATTTTGAATCTTTCATCTATCGTTAAGTGAGCCATAATATCTATATTTTTTTAATTAAAAATTATTATATCTGGCTTAATTAATTCTAGAACTTACCATTTTAACAAAAAATATATCCTATAGTCTTAAATTTTAACGATCAAAGATAAATTTACTTCCCATTCAAAAAATTTTACAATAGAATATATAAGAATTAACTATTAATCAGCGAGTTATTTTAATGTCAGGTCAAATAGTAGAATTGTTAATTTTTGCTGGAATCGCATTTTTTATTATCAATAAGCTGATTTCTAAACTTGGGTCTACATCAGATGACGATCCTGCTAAACAAGGTTTTTTTGGTGAACCAAAAATTAAAGATGTTACTAACACTTCTACACCTTCTGAATTAGGTAAAGGGAAAATTTCTTCTTTTTTCTCCTTAAAAGAAAAAACTAATACCCATTCTATTGATGACAATTTAATTGTCCAAGAAAATGCACAAACCATTAAAGAAAGTTTAGCAATGATTGCTAGTAAACTTCCATCTTTTCAAGCTTCTAAATTTGTACACAGCTCTAAAGCAGCTTTTGAAATTATTATTGAAGCATCAAATGATGATGATATTGAGGAATTAATAACATTAGTAGATCGTAGATACATTAAAGATTTTCATAAATATTCAGAAAACTATGGAGAGTTTATTCAGAATAATGACCTAACTGCCAGAATTTCTGAAGCCTATAATTTTGCTAACCATCTATTTATTAAAATATTATTTACCGGTAAAAAGGTAACTAGTAAAATTGCCTTATTTAATGAAGAATGGACATTTTCAAAAAGCCTTTTAACTAATGATGTTAATTGGCTTCTAACTAATGTTGAAAAAATCGAGCAGAAAGAGTTAGTGAAGTAAATTTTCTTAGCTTATAATAGCTAATTAACCATGGTATCATATATATAATAGTTACAGAGGCTACTGTAAAAAAAGGTGGCCTTGTTAACATAAAATCCTTAATCATAAAATACGGTGGATATAAATGCAGCAGATAAAAGGGGAAGCCTCTTTGTATTTTGCTTGCGATTTACCAGCTAAAATAGCTGTGCTACCCTTCTACTTTTTCTGTAAAACGTAATAACATAGCAGTTGTAAAATTATTAATAGAAGTAGTAGGAAGCTCATCACATATTGACGAAGTATAAATTTAAAAATTAGGTTTATTAGTAACATTACTATGCTGATGAATTTGAGCATTCATTACTAAACCAAATCCTACCATCATTGAAACAAGCACTGTTCCTCCATATGATATAAAGGGCAAAGGAACTCCTACAACTGGTAGTAATCCCATCACCATAGCGGTATTAACAAACACATGACTAAACAAGGTAGTTGCAACACCAACTACCATAAGCTTGCCAAAAACGCTTCGACAATTAATAGCTATCATCAAAGAAATAATAACTACAGCTGCATATAATATTAGTAAGAATATACTACCAATAAAGCCAAATTCCTCAGCAAAGCTAGCAAAAATAAAATCAGTTTGATGTTCTGGTAAAAAAGACAATTGGTTCTGACTACCTTGTAATAGTCCTTTACCAAATAAGCCTCCAGAACCAATGGCGATTTTTGACTGGATAATATTATACCCTGCTCCAAGAGGGGCTTTTTCAGGATCTAAGAAAACCATCACTCGCTTTTTTTGATAATCATGCATCATATTCCAAATGATAGGGATACAAGTAAGCGTTATTAAACCAATGATAATAAAATTCCTAATATGGAAACCAGCTGCAAGAAATATAGCACTAGCAATAATAATAGTAATAATGCCTGTTCCTAAATCTGGTTCTTTTATTATCAGAGCTACTGGAATTAATACCCCTATAATTGGTAATATTATTTTATAAAAATTTGAAAAATCTTCTGTTCTTAATTGATGAAAATATCTTGCTAACATTAATACTACAGCCAGTTTAGTTGGTTCGCTAGGCTGTAATCTAATAAAAGATAAATCTATCCATCTCTTTGCTCCCATAGAAATAGAACCAAACAGTTCAACACTAATTAATAAAATTATAACTGCAAAATAAAATATATAAGCAAAGCGATAAATATATTGTATATCAATTAAAGCTATTATTAGCATAATCGGTAAAAACATAATAAAATTTACCATCTGCTTATAAGCCCATGGCTGAATACTCCCTCCAGAAGCGGAATAAAGTACTACAAAGCCTATAGAACAAAGTAAACTAATAAGAAGTAGGAGAGTAATTGGAATTTTTGATAGTTTTTCTAAAATCATAAATAATTAAAATATACTTTAATGTAAATATTAGTTATATATATAATGTATTGAAATTGATTCAAATAATCTATGAAATTATTTTTACATAATACATTAACTCGTAATAAAGAAGTTTTTACTCCTATAGATAACAATTTAGTAAAAATGTATGTTTGTGGTCCTACAGTTTATGACCACCCACATATTGGTAATGCTAGATCAGTTGTAGTATATGATCTTTTATATCGATTATTGTGCAAAATATTTGGTTATCAGCATGTTAAATATGTTCGTAATATTACTGATGTTGATGATAAAATTATTGCACGAGCTCAAGAACTTAAAATCACTATCACTGAATTAACTAAAGAAATTACTAAAGAATTTCATATTGATATGAATTATCTTGGCTGTAGAGCGCCAAATATTGAACCAAAGGCCACTGAGCATATCGAAGATATGATTATAATTATTCAAAAATTAATTGATAAGAATCACGCCTATATTATTGATAACCATGTTTATTTTGATATTTCCACTGCAAAAGATTATACAAAATTATCAAATCGTAGTCTTGATGATTTAATAGCTGGAGTACGTATTGAGAATAATCAAGCAAAAAAGCAACCTAATGATTTTGTTTTATGGAAACCTGCGGATAATAACGATGAATTAGCAGCAAATTTTGATAGCCCCTGGGGAAAAGGACGCCCTGGTTGGCATATAGAATGTTCTGCTATGAGTTACAAATATCTAGGAGAAGATTTTGATCTTCATGGTGGTGGGGCTGATTTAATTTTTCCTCATCATACTAATGAAATAGCTCAAAGTACTTGTGCTTTTCCTAATTCTCATTTTGCTAAATATTGGATACATAATGGTTTTCTAACCGTAAATGGTGAAAAAATGAGTAAATCTTTAAACAATTTTATTACTATACGTGATTTTATTGATCGAGAAATACAAGGAGAAGTAGTCAGATTATTTTTAATGAGCACTCATTATCGTAAGCCGCTAGATTATAATGATAAAGCTTTAGAAGACGCTGCTAAAACTATAAATTATTGGTATAGAGCTATAGAATCTTTAAATGTTCAAAATATTCCAAGAAAATTTGTAACAGAAGCATGCTTATCTGTCATGCTCGATGACATGAATACACCGCTAGCTATTAAAATAATCAATGATTATGCTAAACTTATTTTTGCTACCGAAAATGAAGATCAAAAATACCTCTATGCTTCTTATTTACTTTCATGCGCTAATTTTATCGGATTAATGACTAAAACTCATAAAGAATGGTTTCATTGCCATATAGATGATACACCAATAAAAAATCTTATAGAGCAACGTAAACAAGCAAAATTAAATAAAAACTGGCCACTGGCCGATCAAATTCGCCAAGATTTGCTAAAAGATGGAATAGTTTTAGAAGATACACCGAACGGAGAAACTATCTGGAGGAAAAGTTAAAATGAAGAATTACTTATAAATTAATTCTTCATTTTATAGTACGTTTAGTTATATTCTATATAAGAATCAAGAATATCATGACAATGACCAAGTGGCTCTATATTAGGATAATCTACTGGTGAAAATGTATACTTAATATATTTTTCTACTAGACTAAGGGGCACTGCTGCAAGTAGTACTAATACTTTTTGATTATCCTGTTTAATTACTATGTTATCACTTGTAGAAGTTTTTATCATTTTTTTAGGATATTTATTCTCTAGGGAATAAGATGCTAAAGCATTTTTGTTTAAATCTCTTTTGGGTATATACCCCGCTGCTTGCGGCGTAATATGGAGGAATGAGCAAATATATACACAAAAGTCATAATGTTACGGTACTGCTGTATCACATGGTATTTCCAGCAAAATATCGCCGAGCAGTGTTTGACGTATCAGTTGATTTAATATCATAATTAATATATAATCTAATAGTTGTTGAGACTCATTATAACTGAATAGGCATAAGCTCGTAGCCTCTTGGAGAAGAAAAACGAATTATATCGTATAAATAAATATGATAGTTAATAGCGCATAAGAGGTTTTATGTTCTTTTATTTACTTTTGAATAAAATAGCTATATAGTTCACCCTTGCTTATTTTAAGCAAAATTTACACGTAAAAGAATATGTTGGTCTAGGAGATATTTCTTTTAGCTTATTGCTTTTACGGAAGAATAACTAACATTTTAGGAGAATTATAAATGGCAAAAATAGAAGCTGTTAATATTAGAGATTTACTTGATGCAGGTGTGCATTTTGGGCATAAAGCCTCACGCTGGAATCCAAAAATGGCCCCATATATTTATGGTGTTAGAGATGATATTCATATCATTGACTTAAAACAAACTGCAGCTTTAATGCAGCAAGCTTTAAATGTAATCCAAGATACTGTTAAAAAGAATGGTAAAGTATTATTTGTTAGTACCAAAATTCAAGCTAGTGATCTAGTGGCTGAATATGCAGAAAAATGTGGTCAACACTATGTTAACCATAGATGGTTAGGTGGTATGTTAACCAATTGGGGAACTATTTCTGCTTCAATAAAAAAACTAGATAATCTTGAAAAAACTCTTGAAGATGAAGAAGAAAGTTCAGGATATACTAAAAAAGAATTATTAGAAAAAACACGTAAAAAAGATAAATTGCTTAGAGCTCTAGGCGGTATTAGAAATATTGAAACAAAACCAAGTTTATTAATAATTATCGATACTAATAGAGAACATCTAGCCATTAAAGAAGCAAAGCAACTTGGCATACCAGTTATTGCTATTGTTGATACTAACTCAGATCCAGATGATATAAAATATCCTGTTCCAGGTAATGATGACGCGATTAGATCAATAAAACTTTATTGTAATATGTTTGCTGACGCTGTTATTTCAGGTATTGAAGAATCAATGATTGCCTCAGGAGTTGATTTAGGCAGTATTGAAAATCATGATCAAAAAAGCAAAAATATCAAAAATGTTACTAAACTTAAATTAGCTAAGAAATTTTCTAAAACTTCTGAAGTTTCAAGTGAAACAGCTGAAGAGTTTGAATCAGCTTTAGAAGAAGAAAAAACTGAAGAAAAGAAAACTGTTAAGAAGAAAGTTTAGTAAGGCAGAAAAATTTTGTTGAAAATATTATTATTGAATAGAGGTAGAAAGTAGTTAATCGTTATGGTAGGAGTTTTAAGACGCTATAACCGTCCAGATAAATAGTTACTTACCATATTATTTACTGGATGAGCACCAGATTGTTAAGACAATTGCTTGCCATGATGCTTTTAACTCAATTCTAACGCCAATAATGAAGTTATTATGAAAATCTATAAAGATAAATTATAAGATTATTATGCCACTTTAGTGCTAGGGCTCTCATAATTACTAATATGGTTTTAATATTTTTTGGATACTGTCTCACATTTACCATAATATATCTACTAAAATACATACTGCTACACCAATAGACAAGGAGAATAATAATGATAACAAATGCTATAGACGTTAAAAATTTAAGAGAAAAAACTGGTGCAGGAATGATGGACTGCAAAAAGGCGTTAGTTGAAACTAATGGTGATTTTGATAAAGCTGCCGACTGGCTAAGAGCAAAAGGCTTAGCAGCTGCCTCAAAAAAATCAGGTAGAGTTGCTGCGGAAGGCTTAACATCGGTAAATGTTAAAGATAGTATAGGAGTTGTTGTTGAAGTTAATTCTGAAACTGATTTTGTTGCAAAAAATGTTCAATTCCAAAATTTAGTTAATGAAATTACTAATCTTGCTTTGACAAATAATAATTTAGAATCCTTAAAACTAGCAAAAACTAAGTCAGGGAAAACAGTTCAAGAAGAAATATTAGAGAACGTTGCAACAATTGGCGAAAATATGAGCTTACGCCGTGTTGATTCTATTACTATCTCTAAAGGTGTTATTGCTTCATATATTCATAATAAAGTTGCTGATAATTTGGGTAAGATTGCTGTTATAATTGGTTTGGAATCAGAAGCGTCAAACAAAGAAAAGCTTTTAACTTTAGGGCATCAACTTGCTATGCATATTGCTGCTAATAATCCACAAAGTATTGATGCAACAAGTTTAGATCAAGTAATAGTTGAACGTGAAAAAAATGTTTTCACTGAACAATCAAGAGCTTCAGGCAAACCTGACAATATTATTGAAAAAATGGTTGAAGGTAGAATCCGTAAATTCTTAGCAGAAGTTGTATTACTTGAACAAAGTTTTTTATTTGATGATAAATCAACTATTACTCAAGTTTTACAAAATGCTGAAAAAGAATTAGGAAGTCCTATTAAAATCACAAAATTTATTAGATATGAATTAGGTGAAGGCATCGTTCAAGAAGAGAAAAATTTTGCTAATGAAGTTGCTTCTGTTGTTAAGGGGTAAGTTGTAAAAGTAAAGATCTGATCTTATCTCCTTACAATATGTTATTATAAGAAGGAACAATCGGTGCTGTTGCACTAAGTGTATAAATTTCTAGGATAGGTTATATTAACAATAATATAATTTATCAGGAATAACATAAGTAACACTAACCAAGAGAAGATAAAGCAAGCAGTAGATTTGCTAGTAGATAAAGATACTGATTTAACGAGTTTTTTTGCCAAAGACGGGATGTTAAAGCAGTTAACTAAGAATATATTTGAAAGAGCCTTAAAAGCTGAG
>JAJIYR010000081.1 GCA_020881085.1 Rickettsia endosymbiont of Bryobia graminum
TAATGAGTATATAAATAACCATACAGAAGCTCATAAACCAACTTCTATTTCTAACATTAGATTGGATAAGCTTTAGCTTAAACTCTACGGCACTTCTAGTGCCTACCATCAACCTACCGGCTCTCAGCCGGTAGTGGTTGAGATCTCTTTTCTATCTCTAAACATATTTCTCGTAATACTTGATCAACTGATACGTCAAACACTGCTCGGCGATATTTTGTTGGAAATACCATTTGATACAGCAGTATCGTAACATTATGACTTTTGTGTATATATTTGCTCATTCCTCCATATTACGCCGCAAGTGGCCGGGAATATACCCAAAAGAGATTCAAAAAATTTCTACTATCTTTTCAGCATTTTATTATTATACTACCAAGGTATAATTATAATGAAATAAAATATCTGCATATGAGTCAACATATCATAAACTCTTCAGGATTATTAGATGAAAAGCGTAACAGCGCTAGGCAAGGTGGTGGACACGAGAGAATAGCTACGCAGCATAAAAAGGGTAAATTAACCGCCAGAGAAAGAATTGAAGCATTGTTAGATCCTGAAAGTTTTGAAGAAATAGGAATGTTTGTTGAGCATAGATGCAGTAATTTCGGCATGAATAATAAAAAGTTTTTAGGAGATGGAGTTGTTACAGGGCAAGGTACTATAAATGGCAGGTTAGTCTTTGTATATAGTCAGGATTTCACAATATTTGGCGGCTCTTTAGGTGAGTATCATGCTAAAAAAATATGTAATATACTTGATATGGCTTTAGCAGTTGGTGCCCCAGTAATTGGTATTAATGACTCGGGTGGAGCAAGAATTCAAGAAGGAGTTGATTCTCTTAGCGGTTATGGGGAAATATTTCAACGTAACGTTATAGCTTCCGGTATTATCCCGCAAATTACTCTGGTTATGGGTCCGTGTGCTGGTGGTGCTGTATATTCTCCAGCTTTAACAGATTTTATATTCATGATTAAGAATAATTCTTACATGTTTGTAACAGGACCAGATGTAGTAAAAACAGTTACAGGAGAAAAGGTAACTCAAGAAAATCTTGGTGGTGCTCGTATGCATACTACCAAAAGTGGTGTCGTTGATTTGGCTTTTAAGAATGATATAGAGGCTCTTCTAGAAACTCGAAGATTTTTTAATTTCCTACCTCTGTCTAACCGTAGTTCATTACCTAATCGTCGTACTGAAGATCCAGCAGATCGTGTTGACATGTCTTTAAATACCTTAGTTCCAAGCAATCCTAATAAATCTTATGATATGAAGGAATTAATTGAGCGTATTGTTGATGAAGGAGAGTTTTTTGAGCTACAACCAGATTTCGCAAAAAATATAATCATTGGTTTTGGTTATATGGAAGGAAGGTCTATTGGTTTTGTTGCTAATCAACCATTGCATTTAGCTGGTTGTTTAGACATTAATGCTTCAAGAAAGGCAGCAAGATTTATTCGTTTTTGTGATGCATTTAATATTCCAATAGTAACATTAGTAGATGTACCAGGGTTTTTGCCAGGAACTAATCAAGAGCATGATGGTATTATTAAACATGGTGCAAAGTTATTATATGCTTATGCTGAAGCAACTGTTCCAAAGATTACGGTAATTACTAGAAAAGCTTACGGTGGAGCTTATATAGTAATGAATTCTAAACATTTACGTGGGGATATTAATTTTGCTTGGGTTAATGCCGAAATTGCGGTGCTTGGAGCAGAAGCCGCAGCTGAAATAATATTTAGAGAAGAATGCAAAGATCCAGAACTAAAAAAGCAAAAAATTGCAGAATATAAAAATGTCACGTCTCCATTTGTTGCTGCCTCTAGGGGTTATCTAGATGATATTATCAAGCCACAAAATACTAGATGGCGAATATGTAAGGCTCTAAATATTCTTGAAAACAAGAAAGTTGAATTACCATGGAAGAAGCATGATAATCTACCATTATAAGAGACAGAAGCTATTTTTTATTAGTAAGTATAGATGTATATAGAAATCACTATGTCAAGCCAATATAATTAGTGTGATTACCTAGGAAATATCTTAATAACATATTCATTTAAGGTATTTATTACTGGATTATAACACTGATTTGCTTTCAACAACGCAGCTTGTCATGATTAAATCTATATTTAAGTTAGCAATACCTGAAAAATTAATTGATTAAATATGAGATTCTATGATTAAACCTTTGTTTGATAAAGTTTTAATAGCTAATCGTGGTGAAATAGCTTTAAGAATAATGAGAACGCTAAGAAAGATGGGGATAAAATCAGTTGCAGTATATTCTGAAGCTGATACATATTCAATGCATGTGCAATATGCAGATGAGGCATATTATATAGGTAACTCGCCAGCTACAGAAAGCTATTTATCAATAAAAAACATTGTTAACGCTATTAGGTCAAGTGGTGCAAACGCTGTGCATCCAGGTTATGGATTTTTATCAGAAAATGCAAATTTTGCCAATATTTTAAAGAGAGAAGGTGTTACTTTAATAGGGCCAAACGCTGCTGCTATTAAGAAAATGGGTGATAAAATTGAAGCAAAGAAAGTTGCGATAGAAGCAGGGGTAACTACAGTTCCGGGTTACGTTGGTACTATTGCCAATATAGATCAAGCGGTTGAAATTGCAGAAAAAATAGGATTCCCAGTTATAGTGAAAGCTGCGGCAGGTGGCGGTGGTCGAGGAATGAGAGTAGTAAAGAATTCTAAGGAAATGGCAAATGCCTTTGAATCAGCTAAACTTGAGGCAGTAAATACTTTTAGTGATGGCAGATTATTTATTGAAAAATTGATTGTAAAACCAAGGCATATCGAAATACAGTTGCTTGCCGATCAATATGGCAAAAGTGTTTGTCTTGGTGAGCGTGAATGTTCAATTCAACGTTATCATCAAAAAGTAATAGAAGAAGCTCCTAGCTCATTTATTACTGAAGAGATAAGACAAAAAATGTATCAACAGACAGTATCTTTAGCTAGCAAGGTTGGTTATTATTCAGCAGGGACTGTTGAGTTTATGGTTGATCAAGAGATGAATTTTTATTTCCTTGAAATGAATACTAGATTGCAAGTTGAGCACCCAGTAACTGAACTAATTACAGGTATTGATATAGTAGAAGAAATGGTAAAAATTGCTGCTGAAAAAAAATTATCATTTTCGCAAGATGATATAAAATTGAAGGGGCATGCGTTTGAGTCAAGAATTTGTGCTGAAGATCCAAAGCGTGGATTTTTACCTTCCAGTGGTAGAATTACAGAATACTCAGAGCCTCCTAGAAATGCTAATATTCGCGTTGATACTGGTTTAGGACTAGGTGGAGAAGTAAGTATGTTTTACGATCCTATGATTGCTAAGTTATGTACTTATGGTGAAACTAGAGAGCAAGCTATCGAAGTTATGCGATCCGCTTTGAGTTCTTATATAATCCGGGGTATTTCACATAATATTAGCTTTTTAGAAGCGCTAATATCTAATCCTCGTTTTATAGCAGGTGATATAAATACCTCGTTTATTGAAGAAGAATATCCAGGAGGATTTTCTGGAGCAAGTTTAACTTCCGATATTACAAAAATATTTTTAGCTACAGCAATTTTTATTTATATGGCAGAGCAGAAGAGAGCGGCATTAATCTCTGGACAAATGGTCGATCAAGCTCATAAAATTGGTACAAGATGGGTTGTGTCAATAGATGAAAATTTATTTCCAATTTTAATTAAATCAGTAGATAATGGTTATAATATTAGACAGGAAAATGATAGGATTAATATACGTAGTAACTGGAATTTAGGTAGTAGGCTTTTTTCTTGTGTAGTAAATGGTACTAAAGCTAATGTAAAAATTGAAAATATTGCAACAGGTTATATATTGTCCCATTCAGGCATTAGCGTTCAAGCATTTGTTCGTTCTCCAAGAATGTCCGAGTTAGAAGCTATGATGATTACTAAATCTGTTAAAGAGGAGCAGGCTGAGCTTTTAGCGCCACTGGCGGGACAGATTATTGCAATTAAAGTTAAAGAAGGTAGTGAAGTAGTAATAGGTCAAGAGATTATAGTTCTCACAGCTATGAAGATGGAAAATATAATTCTTGCTGAACGTACTGGTAAAATTGCTAAAATATTGGTTAAAGAAAAAGAGCAGGTAGTTAGTGGGCAAGTATTATTGGAATTTGCCTAGATTATCTCGTAACTTAAAGAACTGATATCATAATTGTTTGCATTTAGTATGTTGCGATTAAACGTTGTATTACGACTAGCTTTTCTTTAAATGTAATCTCATATTTTTCATTTACAAGCCTAGCTATTTTGGTAAAATTCACTAATAATTAAAATAATAATATGTTAAATTATTATCGGGGATTTAAGAGATACTTTAATAGTAGGAGAATGTTATTTATCCTAATGATAATAGCTATAATATTAGTGAGCCTTACTTATTATACTATAGCTGTTGATTCTAAGTCTCTGGGACCAGACCCCAGTAGAGTGATAGGGTTAATACTTGTAGATCTTGTTGTAATTTTATTCCTTGGCATTTTATTATCTCGCAGGTTTTTAAGAGATTTTATAATCAGGGGGAAAAAGCAAGAAGCTTCAAAATTACAAAATCGTATTGTCATTGCTTTTAGTTTAGTTACAGCGATTCCGACTATTATAGTTTCAGTTTTTTCTGCATATTTTTTTAACTTTGGTATTCAATCTTGGTTTGATAAGAAAATTACTGCAGTATTAGATCAATCAATAATTGTAGCAGAATCTTATATAGATGAGCATAGACTACAACTCCGCGAAACAGCATTATCTGTTTCTACGGATTTAGGTGGTATGTATTATGATCTAGTGCATAATCCAGCTTTATTTAATAAGGTATTAAATGATGAAGCTGAAATGCGTTCTCTGGAGGAAGCTATAATTTTACATAAGCCTACTAATACTATTATTGCTAATACATTTTTAAGTTTTGCTATTTCATTTTCTAGTATACCGGAACATTTGATGCAGAAAGCAAGCGCTGGAGAGATAGTTGAAATAAAATCGGATCCAACAAAACTTAGAATGCTTATCAAACTTCAAGACCATAATGATGCTTATTTACTAGTAGGTAGGTTAATTGATGATAAAATTATAGATCATATAGATAAAACTAATGGAGCTGCTGCGGAGTATTATCGACTTAAGAAGCATATATCTAGTATGCAAATTAAGTTTTCGATAGCTTTTATTTTTATTGCTCTATTATTATTACTTATTGCAATAAGTTGGGGGATGGTTTTTGCTGCAAAAATAGTCAACCCTATTAGGAAGTTAGTATTTGCTACTGAAAAAATAAAAGCAGGAAACTTAAGTATTCGAGTACCAGAAAATCATGTGAATAAAGATGAAATAAGTGTTTTATCATCTGCTTTTAATATAATGGTTCAGCAAATTGAACGACAACAAAGAGATTTAGTAATAGCGCAAAGGGCTCTAGCTTGGTCTGATGTAGCAAGAAAAGTGGCGCATGAAATAAAAAATCCTCTTACGCCAATTCATCTTGCCTCAGAAAGATTGCTAAGGAAATTTGAGGGGCAAGTTGAGGACAAAGAGGGGTTTAATAAATATATCCAGATGATTATGCGTCATACCGAGGATATTAAGAAAATCATTTCTGAATTTGTTAATTTTGCTAGATTGCCAGCACCGGTATTTTCTGAGTGTGATTTAGTTGCTTTAATTAGGAACATGGTAGATTCACGTAAATTAATTAATGACAAGATCTTATATAACTTTACAACTACTAATGAATCTATAGATTTCATATGTGATATAACGCAAATTAATCAAATTATGGTTAATTTGCTAAAAAATTCAGAAGAGTCTATTAGTATGACTAGATCAAAACTTGGTATTATTAATACTTATATTAATAAATCTAACAATCAAGTTACTATTACTGTTAGTGATAATGGAGTAGGTTTTCCAGCTAATTTAATTAGCAAGGCAACAGAGGCTTATATTACTACTAGGTCTAAAGGTACTGGTTTAGGATTAGCTATTATCAAGAAAATAGCTCAAGATCATGCTGCTGTATTAGATTTAGCTAATAAACCTGAAGGTGGGGCAGTAGTTAGTGTAACGTTCGTTCTAGATGATTTGCGTTCAAAGCTTAAAGAGTCCTCAAAATAGTATAGTTGCTTTACTGGCATATATTTTCTTATGTATTATTAAAAACTGGTATGTCAAGCCAAGAGAAAAAAGTTACTGATAACTTTTTTAGTATTCCTGATAAGCAAGAAAAATTACCAGGAAATATCTATGATGCAATAAGATATTTTAAAAATAGTAATAGTATTAAGGGCAAGGAAAGGATCTTCATACAAAATATTTAGACCTTAAAGAAAAGGTTTCTAATATATGTCCTAAGGAGCTGGGTAATATAATTAAGATCGAAGAAGTTATATACTATCATGAAGTTACGAATCAGTTTTTATGGAATAAGTTCTAGATATATACTGTTCATAAATGAAGGGTTGCAAAGATAGGAGAGCTATTGTAGAGTTTAGGACATTGTGAGTAAGAATGTATTGACAGAAGAACAAAGAGAGAAGTTGAAGGAACGTCATAAGACAGAACGAGACGGACGCAT
>JAJIYR010000082.1 GCA_020881085.1 Rickettsia endosymbiont of Bryobia graminum
CGTCCGTCTCGTTCTGTCTTATGACGTTCCTTCAACTTCTCTCTTTGTTCTTCTGTCAATACATTCTTACTCACAATGTCCTAAACTCTACAATAGCTCTCCTATCTTTGCAACCCTTCATTTACTACGAACAGTATATCAATGATAATAGCAGTATTAAATGTTCGATTTGGTTTTAATTTATCATCTAGTGAAGTATATTTAAGCATTGCTGGAGGGCTAAAAATTTCTGATCCAGCTTCTGATTTAGCTGTAGCTGCTGCGTTAATTTCTGCTTCAACTAATAAACCTATTCCAGAACATAGTATTTTCTTTGGAGAAATTGGCTTATCAGGAGAAATAAGAAAGGTAAATGGAGCAGAAGTAAGGGTAAAAGAAGCAAAAAAATTAGGATTTAATAAATTAATATGCTCAAAACTAGAAAAGCTTCAAGATGAACTAATCTATCCTATTAATAATTTAAAAGAGTTAAAAAACTATCTTGGTTAAGGAGAATATTACTATAAGGAGTGGCAATACTAAGCTATAGTAGAAAATCTAAAGTATTAGTAAAATCTGTCATCATGAGCTATTAGTATAACGATACAATAATCTTATGGTATAGCTCTCTACACGCTCTTCTTCCTTAATGAGTCTACAGCCTATTCTCCACTATTATCATAAGGATTAGCTTGTTGTTCCTGGGGAGTTTTATCTTTATTAGGTAGTAGGTTATTTAAACGATTTTTTAAAGCTCCTTCGCCAGTAAGTTCTTCATTAGGTTCATATTTTGGAGGATTGCCTAAGCAATGCCAAAATCTAACTAAATGATCCCAATCTGCTCCTAATTTAGGAATGCAATTTTGTGCAGCTCCTTTAGTTGTATCAAGAATTTCTTCTACTGATTCAGTTACATAATCTATAAAACCTACCTCTTTAAGCCCTTTAGTTACCCAAAATAACACTACTAATGAACTAATAATTATCATAATATACCATTTTCCTATGATACCCCATAAGAATAATCCCATAGGGTTAGCTGCCACTAGCTTTTTTAAGGATCCTAATACTTGCCACATAAAATTTATTACCTAAATTATTAAATGTTTTTTCTTTTATATAATACAGCTCAGCATCAATATGTGAATGAGGAGCAATAACCTAACTACTTCATCTAAATTGACTATAAATGATAAGTTAAACTAATTCTATATAAATCACAAATTCTTTATCTGATTAAGAATTTTTAGAACTATAATAAATGTTAAATGTTGTAAATATTCTTAATTAAATATGATGAAAGATATAATATAATTGGTAAAAAAATTATATTAATCCCAACCATTACAAAAATATAATTTGTATTTCCATGGTTTTGGATAATAAGTCCTGTAAATATTATACTTGGTATCAATATTGGCATAATTAATATTGATAGCAGATTAGTATTAGATCTAAAATAGCTTTGAATTGAGCCAATTAAAATAAGTAAAGCACTAGCTAGAATTAATAGTAATATTACAGTGACAGCAATCAAAAAAATTATCTCTGCCTTAATATCAAATAAAATATAAATTATTGGCATATTAAACATTACACTGCTAATAGCAATAAGGAGTATTGCTAAAAATTTAGAAATAATAATTTCATTTTCAGTAAAATTTGATAATAGTAATTCTAGATTACCATCCTCAATATCGTTCTTAAAGATTATTTGTGAGAAACTAATTAGGGCAATCGGTAAAAAAATTACCGAAAAAATAATACCAAATTTTTGTATATTTTCTTGATTATTAATTAGAGCTGTACTGATGAGGCAAAATAAAAAAAATATGAAGAGATATTTCGTAAGATTATTAATACGATTTTGAATTAAATATTCCCATTTAATTAATTGTAGTAACTTGGTCATAGTTAATTTTCAAATTTGCTCATTATAATATATATCAAGCACATTATAGAAGCAACGCATAACCCGACACCTAATTCGATAATAAAAATACCTAAATGTTGAGCTGCTAATTTATTATTTAAAATAGAATAATAATTTAAATAATTATCATTAGATAATAATGATATCATACCAGTTGTGGCATAAATTAACACTCCAATAGTAGCAAGAGTAATTAATGATTCAATAGAAAAATGCTTTTTTAATTTAAATTGACCATGAGCTAAATCAAAAGCAATTATTGCAGAAGCAAATATTACTCCAGATTGAAAACCACCACCTGGCGATACTTCCCCATTAATTTGAATATATAATCCATATAAAAAGATATATGGAATGATAAAAAGAGTTAAACCTTTGATAATTATAAAATCTTTAAGCATTGCTATTTTTTTTTAACGTTTTAGAAAACAGTAATAATACCGATATTCCAGCTATTAAAATAACTATAGTTTCTCCAAGCGTATCATATCCTCTATAGCTAGCAAGCAGTGCTGCTACAAAAGATGGAATACCAATATCTTTTTGTGTGTTCTCAGTATAATATTTTGTTAAGTGTTCTTGTAAAGGAGAGTCAGCTGAACCATATTCTGGTAAATTAAAGTCGGTGTATGATAATAATAGAATAAAAATTAAGCATATAATAGACGAGCTCATTAACCTAATATGTTTAAGATCATATTTTTGAGGCTTTGGTAATCTATTTAAGAAGCTCAAAGATACGCAAGTGGATAAACAACTTCCTAAAGCTACTTCAGTCATTGCTACATCTGGAGCGTCCATTAAAAGATAGGATAGGCTAATAAGTAAGCTAAAAACAGAGCTAGTTATTGTAAGGCTTAATAAAGAATTGCAAAAAATTAGTTTAATAGATACTGCGCATAATAGTATAAGAGTAGTAGCAAGTAAGCAAGTGGATAGTTGAAAATTTATTATTTCTGGAATCATAAATAATTTATTTATCTTTACTATAAAAGGGAATTTTGCTTAATAAAGCAGCCTTAGCTATTGCATGCGTTGAAATAGGATTTAATATTAAAATTAATATTACAACAAGAGCCAATTTAAAAGCGCTAATAAAGTTATTTTGTAAAAAAGCAAGGCCAACAAGAGATAAAGGAACACCACAAGATTCAATTACACCAGCTGCATGGATTTTTGTGTAAAAATCTGGAAACCTAAAAAAACCTATGATACCAGAAAATATTGCTATCATTCCTAGAGTAATTAAACTGTAGCCGGTATATATTAGCATATTCTACTCATATGTATTAGGTTAACAATCTTACTCCCCCTGAGCAAGTGAAAAACCTGGTTTATTATCAAAATAGAATAAATTTTCAATTTTAATAAAATCTATGTCATTATCACTTAATGCTTTTAGTAGGTTAGCTATATATAGATGAGGTATTTGCTCTCCATTTTTTGCCATAAATCGACAACACCAATGATCAGAAATAAGCTCAAATTTCTTATCTCTAGGCCATAATTTTAATCCCATAGAAGATATAGTTTTTAACTCTAAGTTTTCTAGATTTATTGCTTGGATTTTTGCTGCCATCTCATGGGCTGACGTAATGTTCATTTGAATAAATACATCGGTACCCATTAGGGTTTTAGCTTCTGTGGTATTAATAGTGTAATTCTGTTGGATATCATTCTGTTCGAAAGAGGATGGCAAATATTCAGCTATTTTAAGTTTAGAAGGTTTTTGCCCTAATCTTTTAATTACTTCCTGAGAAAATTCTTTTGTACCTACTTTTTTACTGGAGATGTTTTGATCAAAAATATCTCCAGTATGAATACCGTCCTCAATTGTTTTTTTCCACGCATTTTCTATTGTAGTTGCAATGTCCCCTTGTCCTATATGTACTAGCATCATAATTGCTGCATTAAGTAAGCCAGAGGGGTTAGCTATATTTTGATCTGCAATTGTTGGGGCTGAACCATGAATTGCTTCAAATAAAGCATAATCACTACCTATATTTGCTGATCCAGCTAGACCAACTGATCCAGAAATTTCTGCAGTTACATCTGAAATAATATCACCATAAAGATTTGAAGTAACAACAACATCAAACGTTCCTGGTTGTGTGGCGAGGCGTGCTGTTCCTATATCTACTATATAATAATCACTTTCAATTTGAGGATAGTCATTTTTTATTTCATCGAAGACTTTATGAAAAATTCCGTCAGAAAGTTTCATAATATTATCTTTACTAAAGCAGGTAACTTTTTTACGATTATTTTTTATCGCATATTCAAAAGCATATCTAATAATCCTTTCACTACCAATACGACTAATTAATTTTAATGACTCATAAACATTATGAGTTTGTCTATATTCTATGCCAGCATAGAGATCTTCAATATTTTCACGTATTATAACAACATTAAGATTAGGATGTAATGTTTCAACAAAAGGAGCATAGGAAATAGCAGGGCGAACATTTGCATAGAGTGATAAAGCTTTTCTAAGCGTAACATTTAAGCTTTTATACCCCCCACCTAATGGAGTAGTAATTGGGGCTTTTAAAAGTACTCTGGTTCGAGCTAACGATTCCCAAGTATTTTCTGCAATCCCTGAGGTGTAATTTCTCTTATATAATTTTTCACCTACTTCAACTACTTCAACTCGTATTCTTGCTTCTGCTTCTTTTAGAATATCAAGAACCGCTTGCATTATTTCTGGACCAATTCCATCACCATAAGCAACGGTTATAGGAATAATTTCTTTAATCATATGCAACTTCAATATTTTTTAATTTATTATTTAGTGTTTCGATTATTTCATTAGTAATATTTAAAGTGTTTCTAGAAAATAATATTGTGGTACTAGACATTACAACATCAATATCATATTTTTTTGCTGAATTAGTTATAATATCCATTATAACATCTTGCACTTTTCCCATTGCTTCACTATGAGATTGATCAAGACGTGTTTTGCGTTCTTGAATCTTTTTTCTTACTAAATTAACTTGCTTACTAAATTTATGAAGTTCATTGTTAAAATCATCTTCACTTAAAGATTTACGTTTTGCAACTAATTTAGTTTCTATTTCTTTAAGTTCAGTTTCTTTTTTTAACATATCTTGTTGGATTTTTTTACTTATATTATCTACAGATTTTCTAACAGATTGAATTGCTATAGAAGCTTCTAAAACAGATTGGATATCTACAATAGCAATCCTTGCTAAAAAGTTATTTTTATTATTTGGTATAGAAGAAGCATAAGTTGTCATTGAGAAACTTATTATTATACAAATTATTGTTATCAACCAGTTATAATATTTTTTCATATACGTAGATGAAATTTAGGTTAGTCTTAAATATTATAAGACTAACCTAAATTATTAAAAATGTGTAGAGAATTTTAGATGAAATGTTTGTTTTTCATCATAACGCTTTTTCTTAATTGGAAAACCCCAATCTAATCTAATAGGTGCAAAGCGAGTTACCCATATAACTCCAAAACCAACTGAAGCTCGTAGTGATTTATCGTTGTAAAAATCATCTTTGCTTCGGTTCTTGAATTTTCCTACTCCCCATACGCTACCTGCATCCATAAATATTGCTCCAGTTAGATTAAATTCTTCTGGTAATCCAGTAGGGAAATTTAACTCAGTTGATAAGGTATAGTATTTTAATCCTCCAAGAGTTTCAGATGTTGTTTTCTCTCTTGGACCAACCCCACTAGGAGCAAAACCTCTTAAAGTATAATCACCTAAATTGTAACGATCGGAAATTCTAACGGTTTTATTTTGAATTCCTGCAATATTACCAGCAGTTGCTGCTAGTTTCACAGTAAGTTTATTATTGATAAAGGATTTAAAATATTTACCATCTACTTCATGCTTTAAGTATTTATTATTTCCTCCAAGACCAGCAAATTCTTGTAAAGCTGTTAAGATATAACCATTTTTAGGTACAATTCTACTATCAAGCTTATCGTAAGTAAAAGTTTGTCCGATACTTGAGGTAACAAATTTGCCAAGCTGATCATTTAAAAAGATAGAATTTGACTTAGTTGGAGATTTTAGATGATCTCTTTTAATAGTATATTCAATTTCATGAGACAAATCTTTTGTAATCTCATAACCAAGAGAAGTTCTGAGCCCTATAGTATCTAATGTATAGTTTTGATCACCTTGGGATAAGAAAGATACCCCATGGCCAACATGATTTTTAAAAATATTAACACCTAGTGAAAGATTTCGATCTAAGAAATAAGGTTCAGTTATTCCGGCATATAAGCTTGATGACCTTTTACCAACTTGTACACTAGCATTTAGAATTTTCCCAGTACCAACAAGGTTACGCTCTAAGAAATTAACGCCACCAAACAATCCCCCAGCGGTGTTATATCCTAAATCAAAACCTATAGAGGATGTTGATTTTTCTTCTACATTGATTTTGATATCATACTTATCCTTTCTCTTAGTAGGTGTAACGTTTATATCAACCTTTTCAAAATAATCTAAATTACGTAGATTTTTATCACCATCTTCAATATAAGAACGGTTAAAAATATCTCCTTCAGCAATATCAAATTCCCTTCTAATAACTTTATCTTCAGTTTTTAAATTGTTAGTAATATTTATTTGATTAATATATGCTTTATCAGCTTTTTCTATAACAAATTTAATATCAATAGTATTATCAAAATTGCGGTTAGTGGTATCTGGTTCAACATTAATTCCAGGATAACCTTGGCTAGCAAAATAAGAAGATATATTTTCTGATATTTTATTTAATTCTTTATTATTAAAAACGTTATCTTGTTTAATGGTAATATATTTATTTAACTGTTCTACATTAATATTTGGTAATTTACTTTCAATAGATATCTTACCAAACTTATATTTTTGACCTTCTTCAATTGAGAAAGTAATAGTAAAATATTCTTTGGTAGGGTTAAGTTCAACTATCGCTGAAATAACACGGAAATCTGCAAATCCTACGGATTGATAAAAATCTTTTAATAATTCTTTATCATATTCTAAACGATCTGGATCGTATGTATCATTTGTTTCTAGAAAGCTAAACCACCTAGCATACTTTGTCATAATGATAGAATGTAACTCATTATCACGATAATTATTATTACCATTAAAATAGATATTTCTTACAATAGTTTTAGGGCCTTCTGTAATATCAAAAATTACTTGGACTCTACCATTTTTTTGTTTTTCTATTTTAGCAGTAACATTACTAGAAAAACGCCCTGATTTTTTATATAATTCCTTGATTCTTTCAGTATCCAATTGAATCTTAGCTGGGCTTAGCGATTCACCTGCTATTGTAAGTAATTCTTTATAAATTTGAGGAGATTTTATTTTAGAATTTCCTTTAATTAGGACTTTAGTTACAAAAGGAGTTTCCGTTACTTTTACTATTAAATTACCATCATCATGAAATTTAATATGAATATTTTCAAATAAAGATATTGCATATAAGCTTTTAATAGCAGCATCTTCTTTTGTTAAAGTATATGCCTCTCCTACACGAAGCTTTAAATAATTTTCTATAGTAGAGCTTTCTATTCTATTATTACCTTGAACAGTAATTCTTTTTATATTTTCAGCTGATAGTGCAGAGAGATTATATAAAACTGTTGTTGCTAGGATAGTTAGCTTGATACTTGACTTAATAGTTTGTTTCACAAGACCCTGGACTTTTATAATTAAAATTTCAATAGACTTCCTACATAATTCACTCTAGTTGGTATTTTTTTGTTGAACTTGTCTCTATTCCTCATGCATATTTATTTATGCTAGTGGTAGCAGATTCCATTTTCTCTAAAAATTTCTCAACTAATTTGTATATACGTAGAGAAAATCTAATTTAAAACACTAAACTTTTTATATCATTTGAGATAGAAATTACAATAAGAAAAATAATAGCTATCATACCAATTTTTAATATGGCATTTTTTACCCTTTCACTAGGAGCTTTTTTTGTTACTGCTTCATACATTATGAAAATTAAATATCCTCCATCTAGAACAGGGATTGGTAAAAAATTAAGTAATCCCAAATTAATAGATATCATTGCTAGAAATAATCCAAAACTTGTAACCCCAGAGTCTAATGATTTGCCTGATTCCTTTGCTATAGCAATTGGACCACCAAGCCCATCTAAGGATTTTGTGCCAATTATCATTTGTTCTAGAGATTGTAAAATTAATTTTGAAATATAGATAACATCAGTGAAAGCTTGATGTAGACTTTGGAAGATATTTAATTTAATAAGAATAGGTTCGTTTTTGGGGATAATACCAATATAAAGGGCTTTTACAGCAGTATTATTAATTTTTCTAGTAATTTCTTCTGGAGTTACAGAAATATCTATAACTTCTTCTTTTCTTTCTACAATTAGATGAAGATTTTCTTTGCCGTTTATTAATATATTTCTTTGTAGGTCAGCAAAATCTTTAATTTTATTGTTACCAACCATAATGATTTTATCATTTTCTAGTAGCCCAACTTTTTCTGCAGGTGAATTAGTTACTACTTCTCCAATTATAGGAGGAATTTCTACTTGCCCGTGAACACAATAAATAGCTGTAAAAATTATAATAGCTAATAAATAATTAGCTGCAGGTCCTGCAAATATAGTTAAAAACTGAGCATATAAAGGTTTGCTGCGGAAACTATTATCCTGAATATTCGTGGAATTAAAACCTTGAATTTTAACATAACCACCAAAAGGAAGAGCGCAAATTTTCCAGTTAACATTATCCTTGTCTACTCTGGAAAATAAAGTTTTGCCAAAGCCTATAGAAAACTCTTCAATTTTCATGCCAAAGAATTTAGCCACGTAATAATGACCAAACTCATGAATAAACACTAGAAAACTAATGGTAAAAATAAATCCAAATAGAGATAGCATATAATTTTAAACTTTTAATATGTTTACTAGTATATAATTTTTTGTTATAATTCTGCCCTTCCGTTTGTCTCATTATAGTATTAATTCAACAAAATTATTTATGGCTCTATGACTTCATTAAATCAGATTAGTACCAAGACTATAGCACGAATTGCTGCTGTACAAGTAATATATCAATATAATCTTACAGATCAGAATCAAGATGTTAATTTGCTTATGGAGCAAATTATTCGATTTTATCAAGATGAGAGAGCAGCAAGTGATTCCACTAAATCAATAAAAGTGAGATTTAGTATAAGTCATTTTGAATTACTAGTAAAGTCTGTAATTGAGCATTTGCCAGAGATTGATGAGATAATAGAGAAACATTTATCTTCTGAGTGGAAAATAACAAATCTACCTATTTTACTTCTTGCTCTTTTACGTGTTGCAATTTGTGAGTTACAATATTTTTCAAATGTACCAAGTAAAGTGGTTATTAATGAGTTTACGGATATTACTAGCGATATGTTAAGTGAAAAAGAAGTAGCTTTTGTTAATTCAATATTGGATAATATAGCTAAGAAGTAAGTGATATTGGATTATTGCTGGTAGGTAGAAAATCTAGTTAATCATCATGACAAGAAGGTGTAGGAGTGATGTGGCTATCCAGAAAATATAAACTTGTCATGCTGAACTTATTCCAGCATCTCATAAATACCTAAGAGATCCTGAAGCAAGTTCAAGATGACATAGTCATTTAACTTTCATCTTATAGTAATAAGGCTATATTATCTTACCATGAGATACACTACTTTATATCTTTCCAAATTTTCTTCTTAGATATATAAAATAAAATAGTAAATACAACTAAAAACATTATTACTTTTAGTCCCATAGATTTACGATTTTCCATTTCAGGCTCAGCTGCCCATTGCAGAAAAGTAGTGACATCCATAGCCATTTGTTCAACAGAAGCTTTAGTTCCATCCATATATAGTACTTGATCATCATTAAGGGGTACCGGCATAGCAATCTGATATCCAGGAAAATACTTATTGTAATACAATCCTGGCATTAATTTAAGATCTTGAGGCGGTTCACTATAACCAGTTAGTAAAGAATACAAATAATTTGCTCCATCGGGTCTGGCTTTGACTATTAAGGATAAGTCAGGAGGGTAGGCGCCATTATTAGCTGCCCTTGCTGCTTCTTCATTAGGATATGGTTTAATAAAGCGATCAGATGGCAAGGCGGGCCTTTCAAACATTTCTCCTGTGTCATTAGGACCATCTTGAATAGTATAGCTTTTTGCTATTTCTTTAATTTCTGCGTCAGAAAAACCTAAATCTTTTAAATTTCTGTAATATAGATTATAAAGTCCATGACAAGCACTACATACTTCTTTATATACTTGAAATCCTCTTTGAGCAGCTTTTCTATCCACGCTACCAAAAACACCATCAAATGACCAGGTAATTTTTTTTAACGGTGGGATTTCATTAGCACTAGCTAGGATAGGTACTATAACTAATAATAAGTACAAGAAAATATTATTTTTTTTTATCATATATGATCCGGTAATGGTAGAAGTTTTTCGTATTTGCAAATTAATGGTATTAATACTAAGAAGTGGAAAAAATAATAAGTAGCAGCAAATCTACTTAAGGTAATATATGGCTCTTCAGCTGGCATACCGCCAAGGTATCCAAGTATTAAACAATCTATAGCAAATACCCAAAAAGCTATTTTAAACATTGGTCTAAATTTTGCGCTTCTGACTTTTGAAGTATCAAGCCAAGGTAAAACAAATAATACAAAAATACTAGAAAACATTAAGAGTACGCCACCAAGCTTAGATGGTACAGCCCTTAAGATAGCATAAAACGGTAAAAAATACCATTCTGGTACAATATGAGCAGGTGTAACTAGAGGATTAGCTGGGATATAATTGTCAGGATGCCCTAGATAATTTGGTTGATAGAATATAAAGAAAGCAAATATTAAAAAATAAAAACCAAATCCAACAAAATCTTTTACTGTATAATATGGATGAAAAGGTATAGTATCTTTATCAGATTTAACATCAATGCCTTTAGGGTTATTTGAACCATGCATATGTAAAGCAGTTAGGTGCAACATTACTAAGCCCACAATTAGAAATGGTAATAAGTAATGCAGTGAGAAAAATCTATTAAGAGTTGGGTTATCGACAGAAAAGCCCCCCCAAAGCCAAGTAACTATTGATTTTCCTATAACAGGGATTGCAGAAAATAAATTGGTAATTACAGTTGCTCCCCAATAGCTCATTTGTCCCCATGGTAGAACATACCCCATAAATGCTGCTGCCATCATTGTAAGGAAAATTATGATACCTATATGCCATAATAACTCCCGAGGTGATTTATATGATCCATAGTATAAGGCTTTAAAGATATGTAGATAAACCGCTACAAAAAACATCGAGGCGCCTACAGAATGAGTATATCGTATTAACCAGCCGTAATTAACGTCGCGCATAATTTTTTCAACGCTTTCAAATGCATGATCTACATGTGGCGTATAATGCATAGCTAGAATGATTCCAGTAATGATTTGGATTAATAAAGCAATACCTGCTATTGATCCCAAGTTCCACATATAACTGAGATTTTTAGGGGTGCGATATTCACCTAAATGTTTTAAAAAGGTAAAAATAGGTAATCTGTAATCTATCCATTCTACTATGGAATTAGTATTTTTGGGATAATTGCTGTCATTCATAAATAATTATCCAATTTTAATTTTTGTATCAGAAATAAATTCATAAGGAGGGATGGCTAAATTTAATGGAGCTGGTCCTTGCCGAACTCGTCCGGATGAATCATATTGAGAACCATGGCAAGGGCAAAACCATCCATCATAATCGCCCTGATTAGCAAGTGGTACGCATCCTAAATGGGTGCAAATACCGATAGTCACTAACCATTGATCATGTCCAGCTTTAACGCGATCTTGATCAAGTTCTGGATCAATTAACTCAGAAAGTTTGACATCTCGTGCTTCATCAATTTTTGTTTGAGTTCTATTAGTAATAAAGACTGGTTTTCCTTGCCATTTAACAGTAAGGGTTTGTCCTGGTTGTATATGAGATAGATCTACTTCTATGGAAGACATTGCTAAAACATCGGCTGAAGGATTTAGTGAATCAACAAGAGGCCAAGCGACACATGTTGCACCAACAGCTACCATGCTGCTAGCAGTTAGAGTAATAAAGTCTCTGCGGGTGGTTTTATTTTGGTCTTTTATATCTGTCATAAATTGATTAAACTAAAGATGATTAAGCTCTTATAAGATAATATCTAATCAAAGTAAAAAATCAAGAGTAACCCGTCTAAATGTATGGTGTTAGTTAAAAATAATAGAAATATTTAAATTCTATGAATAAATTTAAATTATTTTATTGTAAGATATTTTTGAGTAAAAATTTTACAATTTGCAGCAAAAAAGAGCTAGAATAGATTAATCTAAATTTTATTTATAAATGCTAAAATGCCAAAAATCTATATTGTAGAAAATTTAAGTGATGCAAGAGAGTTTTTGTGTCAATTTCATGATCCAGTAGTATTAACTAATAGAGTTGGTAGTACTAGATATTATGGTATTCTAGTATTAGATTATATGTTTAAAAAATTGTTAGAAGAATTTCCCCAAGTTATTCAAATTATTATTGAAGTAGAGGATGACCATGCAGCGTTATTTTCTGCTATTAAACTGGGTTATAAAAATATAATCTATACAGGTAAGTCAGAGGAAGCTAGAAAGATGCTTGCTTCTATAGATAAATTAAATAATAGCTAAATTTTATCACATAAAAAATCCTTAAAAAAGATCTATGTAACTAATTTTAACGATTTAATGTAATAAATATGCTATTATTAAGCTAGTGATAATTATAAACTAGTTGGTAGTATATTATGGCAAGAGAGCAAGGGAGTAATAATTATTCCAATGAAAATTATATATTATTAGGAGATAATAACAATATAAGAGAAATAGATTCTAATTTTAAGATATTAGGATTTATTTCTAATCCTAAAGAAATTACTAAAGAGCAATATTGGTATGAATCCCAAGATATATTTAATGTATTAAGAGATAAAGTTGATACGAGAACAGTCGATATTATATTTCCTGAACCATTGCTTTGGAATGAAAAAAATAAACAATCTCTTAAAGATACGCTGACTACTGAGTGCATTAGCTTAAAGAGTAATAATGATAAGAAATCAGCTATCATACCTATTAATTTAGGCAATTCCCACTGGACTTCTTTGATAGTTACTAAAACTCCAGAGAATGATTTAATATTTACCTATAATAATCCTGATGGATCATCAATTAACCCCAGCTTAAAAGGTGTTTTACAAGAAGCTGCTCCGGAAGTGCCAATTATTGATTTAGAAACTAAACAACAGTGGAATGATTATGATTGTGGGCTTATTACTATAGATAATTTAGTAAAAATTGTTAATGGTGAGCCAATAAAATCTAATCTTACTGAAAATAGTGCAAAAGAGTATGCAACTAAATTGCGTCAAGAGCATGCTGAAGTAATACAAACACAGAAACAAAGAGAACAAAATCAGCAGCAAAATCAAGCGCAACAGCAGCAAAAAGTTAATGAGCACCCCACAAATCAGCAGATAGTTTCATCACAATCTCTGAAGCAAAATCAAGCGCAACAGCAGCAAGTATCAGCTAATCAGCAGCAAGATAATAAAGGATGGACTTCTTTTAATAATATGTGGGAATCAATAAAAAGAAACCCAGTTAAGTCAGTTGCTATGGGATTACTTTTAGCATCATGGCCAGTTGGTACAGCAATTGCAGGCTCTATTATTGCAGCAAAGATAGGAAAAGACATTATTAAAGAGAAATATCCAAATAATAAAGCAGTACAATTTTTTGATAATATAGGTAATAAAGTAACCCAAGCTTATGAAGCTATAGGTGATAGAGTCGTACAATCTATAAAAGATATAGGTGTGCAAATTAAAAATAATCCAGGAAAAGCAGCGGCAGTAGGGGCGGTTATATTATTTACTCTACCATATAGTGCGGTAGCTGCTGGGGTTGTGTTGGCAGGGAAAGTGGTAAAAGATGTTATTGTTCCACCTAAACAACAAACTCCAATATCAGGGCAAGGGGTCCAAAATCTATCACAGCAAAATCCGCAACAACAAACACAGCAACAGCAATATCAGAAGCAGCATAAGCTTTTCAGGCAACAAACGCCAATTCAGATGATAAAGAATGTTGTTGCTCCGCCTTCACGGTCTAATAGCAAACAAAATAATAAACAACAAGAACGTTAGTATTATTGTGTTATACTAAAAATAGGTAAGCTAGAGTTAGGAAAGTAAAAAAACCAAAGGAGTCGGTTATAGTAGTTAAGAAAACTCCCGAGCCTGTTGCAGGGTCTATATTTAAATAATGTAGAGTAATAGGAATTACTGAGCCAAAAAAACCGGCTATTAGGAAATTTAGTATAACAGCAATAGCAAAAACTAAACTAAGGTTAGGATCGGATAGCATAACTAAGCTTAAAAGCGCTCCAATTAAAGCTAAGGCAAAACCATTAAAGCCACATACAGCAACTTCTTTAAGTACAACTTTTAAGATATTATTATGGTGAATATCTTTATTGGCAAGGGCTCTTACTGTTACGGTCATTGCTTGTGTTCCAGCATTCCCACCCATAGAAGCTACTATAGGCATAATAGCGGCAAGTGCTATAAGTTTAGAAATAGTTAGGCTAAACTGATTAATAATAATAGAAGTAAAACATGCTGTAATTAGATTAACGAATAGCCAGGGGAATCTGTGTTTTACTGTATAAAAAAGATTATCGAAAGTATCTTGAGTATGTACGCCACCAAGAGACATAATATCTTTTTCTGTTTGTTCTTCAATAATATAAATCATATTATCTATTGAAACAGTACCAATTAATTTACCATTTTTATTTACTACTGGAACAATAGTTAAAGCATATTGTTTAAAAATAAAGCTTAGCTCGCTTAAATTAGTAAATACATCAGTGATCTTAAAATCATAATTCATTATTTTTTTTAAAGATTCCTCGCCTTTATATTTCAGTAAAGTGCTTAATAATATAATCCCTATGGGGCGATATTTACTGTCTGTGACGATAGCTGCATGAAAATCTTGTTTAATATGCTTGCTTTTAATAAAATCAATAGCTTTTGTAACAGTCCAATCTTCTTGAAAAGAAACAAAATTTCTTTCAATCACCCTACCAACAGTATCTTCTGGATAGGTGCAACCTTCTAGAATTTGTTGTTTTTTCTCTTTTTTTAGGTTATCTAATATTACTTCTTTAGTATTTTCATCTAGGTCAACTATAACTTCAACAGCATCTTCTATTGGTAATTGATTGATTAATTGAGTAGTTTTTTGAATACCTAAAATTTCTAATATTAGTGATTTGCTGCTAACGTTTAGTTGAATCAAAGTTTCTGGACTGAGGCTGTCTTGTATTAAAGGTATAAGAATTTTGTATAGTTTTTGATTTATATTATCTAACAAATCTGCGAGATCAGCATAATGAAGATTTGTCATAATCTCTGCTGCTTGTTCAAATTGATCATTATTAATAAGAAAGTCAATTTGTTCAAAAGTTTCCTCAAACTGATCTTGATGAACAGGTAATATACTTTTTGTTTGATTCTGCATAACTCCTCATGGGATTTATTTGAGTTATAAAAGTATCATCATCAGCCAAGAAGAATGAGTTAACCGCATTCTGATGCTAAGAATTAGATATTCTAAATTTAATTAGTGTAAGAACTGTTATCTTGGTGCGGTCGAGAAGATTTGAACTTCCACTCCGTTAAGAACAGCGACCTCAACGCTGCGCGTCTACCATTCCGCCACGACCGCAAAAAATAATTTGCTAACTAATTAGCAAATTATTTAATAAATTTCAATAAACTTTTTATTAAATAAGTTTATTTATGAAAAAAATCTTTTTTTTCACCTAATTGAATTATAAAACTTGGAATTACAGCTTCTTCAGTAGCGGCAATCTTTAGATGCACTAGTTTTTCTTCAAGAGTATAATATTGGTTGTGAAATTTCGAAGCATTTCCTGTTAGTACTAAAGCTGAATCAATACCCATTTTATTTGCTCCTAGAATATCAGTATAAAAAGTGTCTCCAATCATAAGAACACGTTTTTTAGGGATATCTGGGAACTGATCTAGTATCTTATTATATATTTCTGGATATGGTTTACCTGCATAAATTATTTCTCCACCAAATTGCTTTACTTTAGCAGCAAAATATCCAGCGCAATATCTATAAACTCCTTGTTGCATTATTCCAAGATCTGGGTTAGCGCAGAGAGTAATGATTTTCTTTTCGGCAGCTTTTTTCAATATTTCATCATATTGATCTAAATTTAAATTTTCACCTTCATCGCAATAGAGTGATAAAAGTAAAATATTAGCTTTATCTATATCGTTTGTTAAGGAGATTTTTGTTTTGGTAATAAGGTCATTTTCATCTGTCTTAAGATGATATACTAATGGATTAGAAACGCCTAAAGCCTTCTCACTATTTACAATCATATCGACTGTTAGCTCTCCGGAGCTAACAATCATTTCCTTAGTAGCTTTGACTCCCCATTCAGTCATTCTACTTAATAAATGTTCCGCGCTACGAGGGGCGTTAGTAACAAAAAAGACTTTTTTATTTTTTGCTATTATATGATTAACATTATCAACTACTCCAGGGTAATTGTAATTTCCTTCAATTATTACCCCCCAAAGGTCAAATAAAAATATATCATAATCATTTAATATTTCGGAAACATGCTTAAAATTTAATCCAGTCATTTATACCTACCAAAATTTCTTGCTCCTCATAATAAACAATAAATGATTTGAATAAAATACATTTTATTTTAAATATTCTTTTTTAAATTACATGTAATTAATGCTTATTTTAAGTATTAAGCTTTAAGTATTAGACAGTTAATCTTTTTATAAGAAGAATATATACACCCTGTTTAATTTTGGTGTATAGTAATCTTTTTATGCATAAGTAATTTGAATGTTAAATGGTAAATAAGAATCTATGACAGTAAAAGCAGCAGAAATTGAGTATGGAGCAGATTCCATTAAAGTATTAAAAGGACTGGAAGCGGTTAAGAAAAGACCTGGTATGTATATTGGGGACACCGATGATGGCTCTGGTCTGCATCATATGATTTATGAGGTTGTGGATAATGCTATTGATGAATCTTTAGCAGGATATTGTGATTTAGTTAAAGTAATATTAAATCCAAATGGTTCTATTACAGTACGTGATAATGGTCGAGGCATACCGGTAGATATACATGAAGAGGAAGGGATATCTGCAGCAGAAGTTATTATGACCCAATTACATGCCGGTGGTAAGTTTGATCAGAATTCTTACAAAATATCAGGTGGTTTGCATGGTGTAGGTGTATCTGTAGTAAATGCTTTGTCTCAATGGTTAGAGCTAAGAATTTGGCGAGATAATAAAGAATATTTCATGAGATTTATAGATGGTGTTTCGGAAGCTCCTCTTGAGTTAAAAGGAGAATCGATAGGGAAGAGAGGTACAGAAGTTACTTTCCTTCCATCTCTAACAACTTTCAAGCAAATAGAATTTAATTTTGCTACTATTGAACATCGTCTTAGAGAATTAGCTTTTTTGAATTCTGGAGTAAGGATTCTTTTGCAAGATAATCGTTTTGCTGAGCATCAAGAGGTAGAATTTTGTTATGATGGTGGCGTAGAAGAATATGTAAAATATATTGATAAAGCTAAGGTTTCCTTACATAAATGCATAGCTGTGAATGCTAATAATCAAGAATCTGGTATTGCTTTTGAATTAGCTATGAATTGGAATGATTCATATCATGAGAATATTTTATGTTTTACTAATAACATCAGACAGAGGGATGGTGGTACTCATCTTATTGCTTTTAAAGCAGCTCTAACTAGGGTTATATCAGCTTACGTAGAAAAATCTGGTCTTAATAAAAAAACTAAGATTAATTTAACAGGAGATGATAGTAGGGAAGGTTTATCTTGTGTTTTATCAGTAAAAGTGCCAGATCCAAAATTTTCATCACAAACTAAAGATAAATTGGTCAGTTCTGAAGTTAGACCAATTGTAGAAAACGCTGTATATACAAAGGTTTTAGAATGGCTTGAAGAGCATCCTCTTGAGGCAAAAACTATTGTTAATAAAATTATTGAAGCAGCAACTGCCAGAGAAGCGGCTAGAAAGGCTAGAGAATTAACTCGTAGAAAGACTGCCCTTGATATATCTAATTTACCTGGAAAACTTGCTGATTGCCAAGAAAAAGACCCGGCTCTTTCAGAATTATTTATTGTAGAAGGAGACTCTGCGGGTGGTACAGCTAAGCAAGGTAGAGATAGAAAATTTCAGGCAATTTTACCATTACGTGGTAAAATTCTTAATGTTGAAAGAGCAAGATTTGATAAAATGCTAAGTTCAGAGCAAATAGGTACATTAATCACAGCGCTTGGAGTTGGAATAGGAGAAGAATTTTCTTTAGAAAAATTAAGGTATCATAAAATTACTATTATGACTGATGCTGACGTAGATGGATCACATATTAGAACTTTATTACTAACCTTCTTTTATCGTCACATGAGGCAAGTTATTGATAATGGTTATCTATGTATTGCTCAACCCCCTTTATATAAAGTAAAGAAAGGTAGTAATGAGCTTTATTTGAAAAATGAGCAATCTCTACAAGATTACTTAATTAATGCATCAGTTAATGATTCAGCAATTATTTTACATAGTGGTCTTAGAATAATTGACAGCGAGCTAACAGAAATTATCAAGCAAACTATTAAATTTAATAGTTTGCTTGATCAAGTAGGTAAAAAATTTAATAAATCAATAGCAGAAGTTTTAGCTATTAAAAATTTACTAAATGAACAAATTTTTAATGAAGATAATAAAGATAAAGTTACAGAAGCTTTGTCCATTTTAAACTTGGGTGATGCTGAGCCAGATAAGACAGATTGGCAATTTACTATAAATCAAAATAATATAGAATTCTTTCGCTTAGTTCGTGGTGTGAAGGAAAGTAAAATCTTGTATAAAGAGCAGTTAGAATCTTTTGAATTTGTTCAATTATCCAAAGCCTTTAGTGCAATTGAGGTTTTATTTAGTGCTCCGAGCAAATTATTAGTTAGAAACCAAGAATACACTATTACGTTACCTAGCTTGCTATTAAATATTATCTTGGAAAATGGTAAAAGGGGTGTAAATATTCAGCGCTTTAAAGGTCTTGGAGAGATGAATGCTGATCAATTATGGGAAACAACCTTAGATCCAGAAAAAAGAACATTATTACAAGTTAAAGTAGAAGAGCAGGATAGTGCTGAAGTAATTTTCTCAACTTTAATGGGAGATGTAGTAGAGCCTAGAAGACAATTTATCCAAGAGAATGCTTTAAATGTAATAAATTTGGATGTTTAGCTATATATTAATATAATCTTTAAATCTCTTTTGGGTATATTCCCCGCCGCTTGCGGCGTAATATGGAGGAATGAGCAAATATATATACACAAAAGTCATAATGTTACGGTACTGCTGTATCACATGGTATTTCCAGCAAAATATCGCCAAGCAGTGTTTGACGTATCAGTTGATCAAGTATTA
>JAJIYR010000083.1 GCA_020881085.1 Rickettsia endosymbiont of Bryobia graminum
TGCTTCACTGATTTATCAGATACTTGTAATAATTTTACTGCTTCTCGTTTAAATTCATCTGTATATTTTATTCCTTTTGGCATTTCTTTTACTCCTTTTCTTTTATAGACTACGTGTCCGGAAAAGTAGTACTAGATCAGGGTACAAATTTATTAAATTTTTATCCTAAACTTGGAGATAATAAAAAAGGTTTTGAGTTTTTCAGGATATTAATTTCCCAAATTACTTGATTATATTTAAAAAATAGTATAACATTTGGATTTTACTCCCAACGTTTGTACTTCGTGATGATCATCGTATTGAGAATGTTCATCTAAGTGATAACTTAGTTGGGGTAAATGTACATAAGAAGATGGTGTATGTTGATTGAAATCCGTTATTCCCAAATCAGAAAAATCATCTTTCATTATAGAATCGTTATGAAAACATTTAAGTACTTTACCTGCTTCAATTACCATATCCTTATCAATTTTTATATCTTCCTTTCCTTTATATTTTTTAATATACGTGACTACTTCTTGTGCCTTTTCATCAATCTTTAATTTATCTTTACCGCTTATTTCGCTTTTTTTATAATCTTTCTGTGGTCTCATGTTTAATTTTTCACGTATAGCACAGAGAAGATGGTAATTATAATTTATATCACTATCATTTTTATATTTTTTAACTCTAGCATAGATAACTGTAATTAGGTCCAGTATTTCAGTCTCGCCATACATTAATGATAACATAGCACTAGGGAGTAATTTTTGTAAAGATCGCTCAATCTCGGGTGAGAAGTTACCTTTATTTATATCGTTTTTAATAGGCTGCAGCTCCTTTTGTACATATTCATACAAATCATGAGCAGTTTTTAAAGAATGATCTACATCATTAAGTAGGTTGCATTCTTTAAGAATTTCCTTTGACTCTTTAGAAATTTTCTCCATTATGCTTCGAACTTCAACAGTCATCTCATAAGTTATTTCAGCATCTTTATTTGGATATTTTTTTTCAATTTCTTTAATTGTTTTAACCCAATTATTTGCTTCTGTCTCAACCTTTGTATAATCACCTTGTGAAACCATTTTCTTACAAGTTTTATCCCCAAGTTTATTACCTATAGAAGTAAATAATTTATCTTTATATTCATTTTTTTGAACTCCTGAACCAGTTCTATAAAGGTAAGCAATCCCAGCAGCAGCTTCACCTTTACCAAATGCTAATGATTCTTGTAAAGAAGAGTATGCTAGCCTATAATATTCAACTTTTTTATCTATAAGTTGTTTATTTGAGCTATTTGATAGCTCACCTATAATTTCTAAAGCATTATCATATAAACTATTAGCTGTTCTTAACATAGTCTTATCTTTATCTATATAACGATGCTCATCTAATTTCATAATTTTCCCATTTTATCTAGTTTGACTTTTTGTAAGATCATCAATCTTTTTCCCATGAGTAGTATTGTTCTGATTAATAGTTGGTGATTTATTAGTTAATTTCTGTCTCATATTCTCTGCAATATGGGCTGTTTGTTCTTTTAAACTATTAGGAATATGAGTATTTTTAGACGAAATTGATTGTTCAGGTAATTTAGCAGATTGATTAACGCTAGGTTCTTGTTCATCTAATCCTCTAGATTGCTGACCATTATTCAAATCAGGATGATTTAGAAGTTCGTGATATTGTTGTGGATTCTTCATCACTCCACTCCTAACAGCATTTTCTTGATCTTCTAGCGTACTCATAAATAGTCCTAACGCTGTGTTTTTATTTTGCTCTCGAGTGGTTGTAGCATGCCTCTGTAAATTACTACGCAGTTCTGCGTCTATTTTTTCTTCTTGCTTTACTTTCTCAATTGCATCTTTTGATTCTCCCACAAGCCTTGATGATTCTTCAAGAATAGGTTTAATATCATTCTGTTTATTTAAGCAATTTTGTAATAATTCTTTGTTCCTAGCTAATTCCGGTGATTGATAAGATGATGGTTTCTTTTCTTCTAATTCTATATCTTTTTCAAGTTTTTTCTGTTCTTTCTTTAGATCTTGATCATGGGATAGTAGCTCAGTATAATGTTTATTAACTTCATCATCATGTTTAAACAACCCCTTCCTATCTTCACTTTCTTTCTTAAGTTGCTCTGGTGTTTTTATTAATTCTGCTACATATTTTTTAAGATCTACCTCTTCTCCATTTTCAAGTTTTTCAAGAAGCTCTTTCTTTAAATTATTTTGATGTTTCTTAGCTACTAAATATTTTTGCATATTTAGCTTAAATTTTTCATGCTGCTCTTTTAACCTACTATCCTCTTCATAGAAGGCTACTAATTTTGCCTTATCTATAATATCAGTTAAGCTCTGTTGATTTCCTTCTCTTGCTAAAATATTTTGCTCTTCTATCGTATAAGTTTTATTCCTATAAACTTTTGAGTCTCGTTCTGTTGCGGTAGACAAGAGAGCAGAAAGAATTTCTTTTGCTTTAGGATCACTGCCATATTCTGCTAATAATTGTTGTATTTGCGAAGCTACGTTACTCGAACTTGTGAGTGAAGTATTACGCATTACATCTTTTAGCGTATTTAATATATTCATTAATTGAGGAAAACTCTCATTTTTACTATCTTGGTCTTTTGTATTTGTCATTCTAGTGTCAATTTTTTTGTTAAAAATCACCAACTATTATTAGATATTAATTAGTGTAATGTGTCAATTCATTAGTATTATTTGGGCTAAATTTTGCTGTAAATCTATGTAATAGAAATTATTCATAGTTGAGATAGTACTATAATAATATATAATTATTAGATTTTTTACTAGGTTAAACTGTAAGTAAAAAACCCTCTATTTTTAAAACTCAACCACTACCGGCTGAGAGCCGATAGGTTGATGGTAGGCACTAGAAGTGCCGTAGAGTTTAAGCTAAAGCTTATTCCAATCAATATAAGTAGTATCATGTACCACTAAGATTTGTTCATTCTCATTGTTGAGTCTATTATTAATTGTACTAATTATATGATTCTTAAGAATTGTTGATGCTTCAATTTTGTCATTGCTAAAAAATCTGTAACATGCT
>JAJIYR010000084.1 GCA_020881085.1 Rickettsia endosymbiont of Bryobia graminum
GGCGATATTTTGCTGGAAATACCATGTGATACAGCAGTACCGTAACATTATGACTTTTGTGTATATATTTGCTCATTCCTCCATATTACGCCGCAAGCGGCCGGGAATATACCCAAAAGAGATTTAAATGCTGAAGAATTACAGAGCAATACTAATAATATTATTTTATTAAAAGGTAAAAAATGATTCGATATATTATTATATTCTTACTACTTGCTATAGTCTTATCTCTTCTAGGTTTTTGGGTTTTAGCTGGTATTTTTGCTATGATAGTTAAAGTTATAGCTTTGGTATTTATAGTATTATTTGTTTTTAGTGTAATAAAGCATTTTATGCAAGGAAAGGATCCTGAAATATAATATTTCAATAACTCCTAGTTAAGCTGTAAAGACAAAACAGGTTATAGGGAAAATTATACTAATAATCTAGATATAGTAGATAGGGGTTTTAACTTAATAGGAAGAAAATAAATAGAGTAGCTTAATAAAAAAAGCTGTTTTTAAAAAATTTAAACAATTAGTTAAAGGTAGTGACAGCGAAAGTCGGACTGTAGCAAGCATTATAAATAATAACTTACTAAAATAGTCTTTAAAGGAGGTAATCCAGCCGCAGGTTCCCCTACGGCTACCTTGTTACGACTTCACCCCAGTCGCTAATTTTACCGTGGTTGGCTGCCTCTTGCGTTAGCTCACCACCTTCAGGTAAAACCAACTCCCATGGCGTGACGGGCAGTGTGTACAAGGCCCGAGAACGTATTCACCGCGGCATGCTGATCCGCGATTACTAGCGATTCCAACTTCATGCTCTCGAGTTGCAGAGAGCAATCCGAACTGAGATATCTTTTAGGGATTTGCTCCACGTCGCCGTCTTGCTTCCCTCTGTAGATACCATTGTAGCACGCGTGTAGCCCAACCCGTAAGGGCCATGATGACTTGACATCGTCCCCACCTTCCTCCGGCTTATCACCGGCAGTTTCCTTATAGTTCCCGGCATTACCCGCTGGCAAATAAGAATGAGGGTTGCGCTCGTTGCGGGACTTAACCCAACATCTCACGACACGAGCTGACGACAGCCATGCAACACCTGTGTGTGGTCCAGCCGAACTGAAGGGATGCATCTCTGCTTCCCGCGACCACCATGTCAAGGGTTGGTAAGGTTTTTCGCGTATCATCGAATTAAACCGCATGCTCCACCGCTTGTGCGAGCCCCCGTCAATTCCTTTGAGTTTTAATCTTGCGACCGTACTCCCCAGGCGGAGTGCTTAATGCGTTAGCTGCGAAACCGAGAGAAATTCCCCCGATATCTAGCACTCATCGTTTACGGCGTGGACTACCAGGGTATCTAATCCTGTTTGCTCCCCACGCTTTCGTGCATCAGCGTCAGTTGTAGCCTAGATGACCGCCTTCGCCACCGGTGTTCCTCCTAATATCTAAGAATTTCACCTCTACACTAGGAATTCCATCATCCCCTACTACACTCTAGATTAGCAGTTTTGAAAGCAGTTCCGAGGTTAAGCCTCGGGCTTTCACTTCCAACTTACTAAACCGCCTACGCACTCTTTACGCCCAGTAATTCCGAACAACGCTAGCCCCCTCCGTCTTACCGCGGCTGCTGGCACGGAGTTAGCCGGGGCTTTTTCTGCAGGTACCGTCATTATCTTCCCTGCTAAAAGAACTTTACAACCCTAAGGCCTTCATCATTCACGCGGCATTGCTGGATCAGGCTTTCGCCCATTGTCCAAAATTCCCCACTGCTGCCTCCCGTAGGAGTCTGGGCCGTGTCTCAGTCCCAGTGTGGCTGATCATCCTCTCAGACCAGCTACAGATCGTTGGCTTGGTAGGCCATTACCCTACCAACTACCTAATCTGACGCGGGCTCATCCATCAGCGATAAATCTTTCCTCCGAAGAGAATATGCGGTATTAGCATTTATTTCTAAATGTTATTCCGTACTGATGGGGAGATTCCCACGTGTTACTCACCCGTTTGCTACTAATTTATTCAGAGCAAGCCCTAAATATATTCGTTCAACTTGCATGTGTAAAGCATGCCGCCAGCGTTCGTTCTGAGCCAGGATCAAACTCTTAAGTTTGATTCTGTCTAAACTTTTTGTTCAAAAAATTGACAGGTTTAATTGATCACTTATTAGTGATAAGTACAATTTGCTGTCACTACCTATATCTGATTATTTACTTTTAAAAACAGCTGCGATCTTTCGTTTGTGATCGTCTTTTTGTAGGAGTATTTATATGCAAATTCTAAAATGCTGTCAACAGGTATTTTAAAGTTTTTTAAAATAATTTGAATTTATTTTGAATTTAGCCTTTATCTTTGGCCCATTGCATATTTTAACAACCAATTTTTAACTATTGGTATATTATCTATCATATCTAAACCTAAACGTCTAAAATACCAAAGAACTTTAAAATGATTAGAAAAAACCATATTTAAGTTTTCAGTAATCATGTACATGATAAAATTATCTTCTTCACGTGCCTTTTGATATTGTCTTAATACTTCCTCATCTATTCCTAAACTAGCAATCAATTTTGTTAGGGACTCAATATCTTTTATTCCTTGATTCAGTCCTTGCCCAGCTAATGGATGTATAATATGGGCAGAATCAGCAACTAAAACTATTCTATTATGGAAATATTTATTAGTCACTTTAGCTTTCAAAGGGAAAGCACTGATTTTACTATCTATCTTTACGCTTCCTAATGAAGTGCCACAATTTTTATTTACTAAATATTCTATTTCATCATTAGGTAAATTTAATAATAAGGATGCTTTTTCTTCTTGAACTGTCCAAATTATTGATGAATGATTCTGATTTTTTAACGGTAAAACAGCAAAAGGTCCTTCTGGCATAAAATGTTCCATAGCAGAATTCTCGTGATTTTTGCTATGTTTAATATTGAAGGTTAGGGCTATTTGTTTGTATGATTTTTCTATTTTATTAGAGAAATAATAAGAACGAACTTGCGAATTATGACCATTACAAACTATTAATAAATCACTTTTGATTACTTTATCACCATCACATTCTATCATAACTTGATTTCTAAAGCTAGTTATTTTTTGGTAGTTAAATTGATCTATTATCTTTATCAAAGGATTTTCTTGAACTTTTCTCAGTAAGGCTCTCTTGAAATCACTATTATTTATTATATAACCTAAAGGTTTATTCTCTTTAGTATCTCGAAGCCCTAACATTTCTGGCGCTTTATTATCAACAACATAGACATCAAGCATCTTACCAACATGATCTTCAATATCTTGCCACAGATTAATACTGTCTAGAAATTTTACGGATTCTGTAGTTAAAGCCGTAGTTCTTATATCTAAACAAAAATCATTTGAAACTACTGATCTAGCCTCAAGTATAGTCACTTGTATATTTTGCTTGGCAAAAGCCAGAGCTGTTAGCATACCACTAAAACCGCATCCAAGTACTACTATATTATTATTTGCAATTGTCATTTAGTTTGCCCTATAAAATATTTTAAATAGGCACTACTTGCTACAAAACTTAAAAGAAAATATATTATTGCAATATCCAAATAGGAATTATTCATTTTATACGATCCCAGAAAGCAAATAAATAAACTCACAATACTGGTTAAGTTATTTAACAATAGAATTTTAATAAAGACATTACGATCTTTAATTAGAAGATACGTTACTACAGCAATGAATAATAATGTTAAAATCAAAAAAATATTAATCATAATCAAAATACTTTAGTGCAATAAATTTTAATATTACTGACTCTAAATTTGAAGAGTTGTATTATAAGCTCATAACAATGTAATGCTGAACTTATTTCAGCATCTATAGATTCCCGATCAAGTCCGAAATGACATGGAAAAATATATGCCAAACCAGTTATACAAATTAATTTAAGTTAATCTTGGCAATTTAGGGTTAACTTACTATAATCTAAAAACTAATTAATTTATACTATAAATATATATGCTTGATACTGATATTATTATAATTGGCGCTGGTCCAGTTGGTTTATTTGCTGTTTTTCAAGCTGGAATGCTAGGAATGCGTTGTCACGTTATTGATTCTCAAGAAATAATTGGGGGGCAATGTAGCGCTCTTTATCCAGAAAAACCAATATATGATATACCTGCTTATCCTGAAATTATAGGAGCGGAACTAATTAATAAGTTAGAATCACAGGCTCAACCATTTAACCCGGTATACCATCTTAATCAACAAGTAATAGAGATGCGTCAAGATGGATCTTTATTTCAGGTCACTACTTCAAAAAATATAGTAATTTCGGCTAAAGCTATTATCATTGCTGCTGGTTGCGGCTCTTTTGGACCCAATAAGCCCCCTCTTAAAAATATTGAAAATTTTGAAGGAAAATCAGTATTTTATTTTATTAACAATCGTAATTATTTTACTGATAAAGAAATAGTAATAGCTGGGGGAGGTGATTCAGCTGTAGATTGGGCAATATCACTCAGCGAAATTGCCACTAAAATATATTTAGTTCATAGGCGAGAAAAATTTAGAGCAGCGCCCGATAGTTTAAGAAAGCTTAAAGAATTGGCGGATAACGGTAAAATAGAATTAGTAATTAATTATCAATTAGACCATTTGGTAGGGAATGATGGAGAATTAGAAGCAGTTGGTGTTAAAGATTTCGAAGGCAATATCCGCACTTTACCTGCAAATATTTTATTACCATTCTTTGGTTTAGCTCAAGAACTTGGACCAATAAAAAACTGGGGTTTGCATCTAAAAACTAATCATATAATTGTTGATAATTCCTATTTTTCAACAAATATTTCTGGAGTGTATGCTATTGGTGATATTGCAACTTATCCAGGAAAATTAAAACTAATCCTTACCGGCTTTGCGGAAGCCGCAAGCAGTCTTCATCATGCTTATGGTAGGGTATTCGATGGAAAAGCCTTACATTTTGAATATTCCACTACAAAAGGAGTAAGCAAATAGTGCTAAAATCGAATATTATTAACGGCAAATCTATTGCTGCCGAAATATTATCTAAATTAGAAATAGAAATACGTGAGCTAAAAGAACAACCACATCTGGTTCCCACACTAGCAATCGTACTAATAGGAAATGATCCAGCAAGTGCCTTATATGTCAGGAATAAATTAAAAGCTGCAGCAAAAATTGGCATGGATACTTGCCAAGTAAATTTGCCAAGTGAGGTACAAACTGATCGGATATTAGATGAAATCAATAGGCTTAACAATGATCCAAACATCTCTGGTATTATTGTTCAACTCCCCTTACCTACTCACATCGATAAAAACATAATATTGTCAGCTATTAACCCAAGTAAAGACGTAGATGGTTTTCATCCAATAAATGTTGGCTATTTACATAGCAATTCTGGAGATGGTTTTATACCATGCACTGCTTTAGGTTGCATTGAATTACTGAAAGCTGTGGAACCAAATTTAGCTGGTAAACATGCAGTAGTTATTGGACGTTCCAATATTGTCGGCAAACCTTTATCAGCTTTATTACTTAGAGAAAATTGTACAGTAACGACATGTCACTCTTACACTAAAAACCTTAGCTCAATTACTTCCATGGCCGACATAGTAATCTCAGCAATGGGAGATCCTTTAAAATTAACGGAAGAATATTTTAGCCCAAAAGCTATAGTACTTGATGTCGGAATTAGTAAACTTCAGTCTAGTAATAAAATGGTTGGAGATGTTGACTTTATAAATATTGCAGATAAAGTCCGATATATTTCCCCAGTACCAGGCGGTGTAGGCCCAATGACAGTAGCATTTTTACTAAAAAACACTGTTAAGGCAGCTTTAGGTCTTTCTCTATTACATTCCTAACAATCATGGCGAGGAGCCGAAAATCCCAATATAACTATAATCACGTCATACTAAAAACCTCAACAATACCATACTGAATTTATTTCAGCATCTATAATGAACACCTATGTCATACTAAAAGCCTCAACGATGTCATGCTGAATTTATTTCAGCATCCCTCTTATATACTCAATTAACTTGAAGAGTTGGAGAAATGGTTAACGGTAATAGTTTGGAAATTATCGTTTATTAAGGTACGTAACCTATCTTTATAATTGCCGATGTTGCTGAAAAATTTGTTTATTGCTTCTGAAAATTATGATAAAATTTATTATTAGTTGTAATACTGTGCATAAACTTCCATAATTTCTCAATTGGGTTAAGATTTGGACTATAGCTAAGCCGATTGAGTTAATTGCATAGCGAAGGTTATTGCATCGAAGAAATCATCAAATCGTTTAATAACTTTTCTTAAGATACGTTTAAAATTTGCCCAGAATTTCTCTATAGGGTTGAAGTCGGGAGAGTAAGGAGGTAAGTAAATTAATTGGCAATCATATTGCACCACCAGAACATATAGCTCTTCATCTTTATGGACACTTGCATTGTCAAGTATCACAACTTGTTTAGGTTTTAGGTTTGGAGACAATATTTGTGCAAAACAAGAAGTAAAAAGTGTTTTTGTAGTATTACCCTCATACTCAAAAGGAGCTATAATTTCTTTTGACCCAAGATTATAACCCGCAACAATATTTCTTCTATCACTCGCAAACCCAGGTTGTTCCGCATAACTACGCTCCCC
>JAJIYR010000085.1 GCA_020881085.1 Rickettsia endosymbiont of Bryobia graminum
CTATGCGTCCGTCTCGTTCTGTCTTATGACGTTCCTTCAACTTCTCTCTTTGTTCTTCTGTCAATACATTCTTACTCACAATGTCCTAAACTCTACAATAGCTCTCCTATCTTTGCAACCCTTCATTTATGAACAGTATATTGCCGTTAACCATTTCTCCAACTCTTCAAGTTAATTGAGTATATCCTGCTACTGCATTAGCTAGTACAATTGGTGCTGTTTTTTTACTGCTCCAGAAAAGGCTTTAAAAACATTTATAGATGCTAGCAAAACTATCTATCATGCTGGTGAAATAGTAGTAGATCTTACAAAATGTTGTACTAATATTATAAAAGGAGCATTAACAGGTAGTATGGAAAGCGCAGACTATGTTACTGATTATTTCTTTGGTAATAATAGTTGTGAAACTGGTTTAGTTCCTTATAAACAAGTGGAACCTGTTCAAGATATTGGTAGCTCAGAACAAAGTATATATGATTTTTTTGTTTAAAATTAATTTATTAAACAATTCTATAAAATAAGGTATTATTATAATATAATAATACCTTTTAAGTAAGCAAGGGCTGATATGTTTTTTTATCATTTGAATAAGTATAAATTTGTCCTGCTTGAATATCAAAAAACCATAAATGAATATTAAGTTTTCCTGTTATGGTTCTCTCTTTAATCCAAGGAAATGTCATACAATTTTGATATGATTGTTCTAATGATAATTTAGCATAATCATCTGCTTGATATTTTCTAAAATCAGGAGTTTTTACTAAAGAAACCCAATTAGTAATAAAATCATCCTGCTTTAAATCTTCACTTTCCAATAAGGCTTTGATTCCCCCGCATTGACTATGACCAAGGACTATTAAATGCTCTATATTAAGAAAGCAAATACCAAACTCTAATGCAGCACTTGTACCATGATGCCTTGCATCTTTTTCATAAGGTGGAATAATATTTGCTACATTACGAACAACAAATAAATCTCCCGGATCACATTGCAATATTAAAGCCGGGTCTACTCTAGAATCACAACAAGCAATCACCATAATTTTAGGTTGTTGTCCATTACGATATAAACCATCCATAATAGATTCATCAGAATTAGCATATTTATTTCTAAATTCCTGATAACCTTTTAGTATTTTTTTTAAACTATATTCCATAGACTTTCGTAGCTTTAAACAAGATTAAAATAATAAAAAAATCCAATTCAAGTCTTACCTTAAATTGGATTTAAAATCTACTAGAAAAAAGATTATATAAAATATATCTATATACTAATGCGTAGTTTCAAAGTTCCCTGATGCCCTATGTATTTTTTTGCTAACTGCAGATCGTAGCCAACTCCATACTCAAACATCCCAGATTTTGCAGTAACACTGGCCCCAATATTACCTATAGTTTTCACTATCTTTGGAATATCAGTAAATGGTTTATTCATGCCATCTATTTTAGCAACTATTTTACCTGCCTGACCTTTTAATTTGCGAGTATACACTCCATGTATCTCAGGAATTATTTTGGTTCCATTATCAGCATTAATAATAGTTGATAATCTAGCTCCAATTATTGCATCAGTTCTATCACTTTTGTTAGCCGCAACTATTCTATTAGCAAATAGTAACCCTCTTTCTCTATATCCTCCATCTCTAAATTTGATATAGCTAATACCAGCAAATGGCATCAATATAGCTTCTTTACATAATATAGCATCATAACCAAATAATATTTCACCACCATAAGATCTTGAAGTATTTTAGCATGAGCAAACTGGTTACCTGTAGAGAATATCCTCTCTTCTTTATGACGAACTTTTGCTGTTGAATAAGAAACTAGCCCTTGAACAAATAATCCATCTGTAATATTTTGCTTTCCATAAAGAGAAAAGATAAAGCTATTAGCTTTAGTTTTATCTTTATATTGTGTTTTATACTTTATATACTCAATTAACTTGAAGATTCGCATAAACATAATTAGTTGGAGAAATGGTTAACGGTAATAGTTTGGAAATTATCGTTTATTAAGGTACGTAACCTATCTTTATAATTGCCGATGTTGCTGAAAAATTTGTTTATTG
>JAJIYR010000086.1 GCA_020881085.1 Rickettsia endosymbiont of Bryobia graminum
GGTAGGTAAGCATGGAAATGAGAATATGATAGGAAAATACGTAAAAAACCAAGGCAAGGAATATAAGAAACTGCATGAGGATCATCAGCTAGCTTTCTTCTAAAATACCCCGCTGCTTGCGGCGGGGATTACTTTTATTGCGATAGTAATATTAAAATTAATAAATATCAACTAATAATTAGATGTTATTAAAAAATATATGCTAATAGTTGTAAGAAAAGGTGGCAGTCGTAGTTATATTATCATAATTACTACGACTCCAGAGATATTTTGAATTTTATAACTTCTCTGCGTTTGATGCCAAATAGTCTGCTACACCTTTATGGGAAGGATCAAAACCTTTGTCACCCTTATGCCAACCAGCCGGGCATACTTCACCATGCTTAGCATGATAATCCATAGCATCTATTATTCTTAATACCTCATCTACATTTCGACCAATAGGAAGATCATTGACTGATAAATGACGTACTATGAAATTTTCATCTATAACAAAAGTGCCGCGTAATGAGATACCGTCATCAAGAAGTACATTGTAAAGTTCTGAAGCATTTTTAGTAAGGTCAGATACCATAGGCATTTGGATATTACCAACTCCTCCTTTATTATAAGGAGTATGTTTCCATGCTAGATGAGAGAAATGTGAATCAACACTAATAGCTACTAATTTAGTATTCCTTTGACTAAATTCCTCTAACCTATTGTTGAAAGCTATAATTTCTGACGGACAGACAAAAGTAAAATCTAAAGGGTAAAAAAATAAAACAATTTTATGTCCTTTTGCGTAAGTTTTTAAATTAAAATCAGACTCAATACTATTATCAGGCATAATAGCTTTAGCTGTGAAATCTGGAGCAGCTTTACCAACAAATACTTGCATCTTAAATTCCTGTATTAAATTAAGTAATTATTTTAAATTGCCAAAAGGCATCAAAAATATTCTTAATGATAGCTAAAATAACATAATTATCAATAGACTTCTTGGATAAAATCAACCTAACTGCTGATTTTATCGCCAAAACTCGCCTGCTCTTCTAACTATGGCTTCCAGCTCTGTGTTAACGCCATTAGTACTTCTTGCCATGACACTATATTTTGAAGTTAATTGATAACTTACACTAATTAAAAAGTATTTTTTAAATAAATTTTATCTTATTAAATGTTGATAACTTAATTTTAAGTTTGTAATACTTGCATAGAAATAGAAGATTGATATATACTTGTAGGTGAATGATTTAGAATTTAAGAAATATATGACAAAAACTAGGGAAGAGATTCATAATAATAGACCGATTTCTCCTCATTTGACGATCTATAAAAAGCAGATTAGTTCTGTTTTATCTATTATGCACCGTGCTACAGGGGTGGGGTTGTTTTTTAGTTTATCTATATTAATATGGTCCTTCATAATCTCTACTTTCAACGAATGTAGTTGTGAACATCATGCGCAATTTTTCCAATATAGTTTATTTAAAGTAGCTTTGGTCTTTATAAGTTTTGCTTGGTTTTATCATTTGTGTAATGGTATTCGTCATTTAATATGGGATAGTGGTTATTGTTTTTCAATTAAAGCTATTAATTTTACAGGTTGGTTTGTTGTTATATGTTCTGTATTAATGACAATAATTTTCTCACTGCTAATAATTAGTTGGTAATTATAAATGATGAATAGTTTAAGAACAGACTTAGCAAAGGCTAAAGGAGTTGGTTCAGCAAAAAGCGGTTCTTCTCATTGGTTACAGCAAAGAGTAACGGCCATAATATTAGCAATTTGTTCTATTTGGTTAATCTTTTTAATAGGATCCTTTTTAAAGAAGGACTTAGCAGATATTATTATAGAATCAAGAAAAACTTATAATATTATACCGTTAATTATTTTGATAATAACTTCATTTTATCATGCAATGCTTGGGATACGTGTGGTGATTGAAGATTATGTTCATTGTAATAAATTACGAATAGGATTAATTATATCTTTACAAATATTTTGTATTATAACAATCGTATCATTCATAATAGCTTTTCTCTCTACTATAGGTATATAAAGTAACCACACTATGGGTAATTTCTTATCCATAGTGTGGTTAGGAATAAAATAATCAAGGATAGAAAGGGTTTTGTCCTTGATGATAAAATAGTTAAATTTGTACCAACCATTAATAGGATTTTTAAAAATCCTATTAATGGTTGGAGGTAAGTAAAAGGAAACAAATATCGATGTCTAAATCTTATAATATTGTACATCATGAATTTGATGTAGTGGTAGTAGGAGCTGGGGGAGCAGGTCTTAGAGCTACTTTTGGTATGGCTAAAGAGGGGTTAAGTACTGCTTGTATTAGTAAAGTTTTTCCAACAAGAAGCCATACTGTAGCGGCGCAAGGTGGTATTAGTGCTGCCCTTGGGAATATGGGGGAAGATGATTGGCGTTGGCATATGTATGATACCGTTAAAGGATCAGATTGGCTTGGTGATCAGGATGCTATAGAATATATGTGTAAACATGCCGCAGCTTCAGTAATAGAGCTTGAGCATTACGGAGTGCCTTTTTCTAGAACAGAAGAAGGAAAAATTTATCAACGGCCTTTCGGTGGAATGACCACAAATTATGGGAAAGGTAAAGCTGCTCAAAGGACTTGTGCAGCTGCAGATCGCACAGGTCATGCAATATTACATACCTTATATCAACAAGCCTTAAAGCATAAAGCTCAATTTTTTATAGAGTATTTTGCTATTGATTTATTAATGGATAATGGGGAATGTAAGGGAGTAATGGCTTGGAACCTTGATGATGGAACAATACATTGTTTTCATGCTCATACGGTAGTGCTAGCTACTGGTGGTTATGGTAAAGCTTATTTCTCTGCTACAAGCGCTCATACATGTACAGGAGATGGTGGTGGAATGGTAGCTAGGAGGTCTATTCCGTTACAAGATATGGAATTTGTTCAATTTCATCCTACTGGTATATATGGGGCTGGTTGTTTAATAACAGAAGGCGCTAGGGGAGAAGGTGGATATTTAGTGAATTCCAATGGTGAGCGATTTATGGAGAGATACGCTCCATCAGCTAAAGATCTTGCTTCAAGAGATGTTGTATCAAGAGCTATGACTATAGAGATTAGAGAAGGAAGAGGGGTTGGAGAACATAAAGATCATGTGTTTTTGCATTTAAATCACTTACCACCAGAGATTTTACATCAGCGATTACCTGGTATTTCTGAAACAGCTAAAATTTTTGCTGGTGTGTATGTTAATACTCAACCAATACCAGTGTTACCTACAGTGCATTATAATATGGGTGGCATACCAACAAATTACCATGGTGAAGTTGTAGTTAATGGTAAGATAGTTCCTGGTTTAATGTCAATAGGGGAAGCTGCTTGTGTTTCCGTACATGGGGCAAATAGATTAGGCTCTAATTCTTTACTGGATTTAATAGTGTTTGGTAGAGCGGCAGCACTTAAAGCTGCTGAAATTATTAAGCCTAGAATGCATCATAAGCCTTTACCAAATGAGATACTAGATCAAATAATTAGTAGATTTGATAATATACGTCATGCAAATGGTGAAATACTAGTAGCGGATTTAAGGTTAAAAATGCAGAGAATTATGCAAAGCCATGCTTCTGTGTTTAGAACTCAAGAGAGTTTAGATGAAGGTATTAAATTAATTGATCAAGCAAGAAAAGAGTATGCTAATATTAAAGTAAATGATAAATCCTTAATATGGAATAGTGATTTAGTAGAGGCATTAGAACTTTCTAATTTACTAGATCAAGCGGTAATTACTATGCATTCTGCAGCTAATAGAAAAGAAAGTAGAGGGTCGCACGCTAGAGAAGATTTCCCAGAGCGTGACGATAAAGAATGGATGAAACACACATTAGCAGTAATAGATGATAATGGTAAGGTAATTTTAGATTATAAACCTGTTACTCTTGCAACTTTAACGAATGAAGCAGAAGTGGTGCCACCAACAAAAAGAGTTTATTAACTTATTTATCATAGGCTAACAATAAACAAAACTTGCTAGCTTATTTTAAAAATGTTATAAACGATTCATGAATTACATAGTAAAGCATTAATAATGGAAGATAAAAAAGTAACGGATAATAAAAAAAATCAAAGTGCAGTAAGTGCAGATTATTCTTTCTCGGATGTTAAATATATTTGTCAGGCTACAACTTTAATTACTGATTCTATTAAAAAAGGTTTTGATATTGCTCAGTTACCAAATGGTGATATTTCAGTTACAGAGATTAAAGTTGTTAATGTTCATTATAAATGGAATGCTATTAAACAAAAATTTGTTAAAGTAAATAGCTAGGTAGTTAGTTATTTTTATAAAATTATTAATAATATGGAATTTGATCCAAATTTCCTTTCCCGTATTCAATTTGCTTTTACTATAAGCTTTCATATAATTTTCCCATCATTCACAATTGGTCTTGCTAGCTGGCTTACGGTAATAGAAGGGTTGTGGTTAAAAACCAATAATAATATTTATCAAGAAATATATAAATTTTGGGTTAAAATTTTTGCAGTTACTTTTGGAATAGGAGTAGTAACAGGGGTAGTTATGTCCTATCAGTTTGGTACTAACTGGTCTGGATTTTCTGATAAACTAGGTAATGTATTAGGACCTCTTCTAGGTTATGAAGTATTAACCGCTTTTTTCTTAGAATCTTCTTTTCTTGGTATTATGTTATTTGGTTGGAATAGAGTTAGTAAAAAAATGCATTTTGCTGCAACTCTAATTGTAGCAATAGGAACTATTATATCAGCTTTTTGGATTCTATCAGCGAATAGTTGGATGCAAACTCCTACTGGTTATACTGTCGGGTCGGATAATATTATATATCCTACTAGTTGGTTAGAAATAATTTTTAATCCTTCTTTTCCTTATCGTTTTTGTCATATGATAATAGCTTCATATTTAACTACTGCTTTCATAGTTGGTGGGGTTGCTGCTTGGTACCTTTTGCAAAAAAAGTTTATTGACCATGCTAAAATTATGTTTGCTATGGCGATGTTAATGGCAGTTCTAGTTACTCCTATACAAATTTTTGTTGGGGATTTGCATGGTTTAAATACTATGAAATATCAACCGATAAAAGTTTCAGCAATGGAAGGTATTTGGGAAACGGAAAAAGGAGCAGCTCTTAGGCTTATTGGATGGCCTGATGATAAAGAAGAAACAACAAAATATTCTATAAAAATTCCAAAGCTTGCAAGTTTAATATTAACCCATAAATTAGATGGAGAAGTAAAGGGCTTAAAAGAGTGGTCAAAAGAGAACCGTCCACCACTATTAATAGTATTCTTAGCTTTTAGAATTATGGTGGGGATTGGTTTATTAATGTTAGTTACTGGTATTATTGCAGTAATTTTAACTTTACAAAGAAAATTATTTGAAACAAAATGGTTTCAATATTTCTGTATAGTAATGTCTCCATCTGGTTTTATCGCAGTAATAGCAGGTTGGTTTGTAACTGAAATTGGTCGCCAACCTTATGTTGCGTATAATTTAGTTAGAACATCAGAGGCTTCCTCACCCATTCTTGGGCAATATATATTTATTTCGTTAATTGCTTTTGTCGTAGTTTATAGTTTTATATTTGGGATTGCTTCTTATTATATTTTAAAATTAATAAGAAAAGGACCTGCTATAATAAATGATGAAGAAGTATATGGTATTCATAGTTTAGAAAGCTCACTTATTATAAATAAGGAGTTAAAAGTATGATGGATTTTTCTCCATATTTAGATTTGCCTTTAGTATGGGGTGGTATCATTGCTATAGCTATTTTCTTTTATGTATTATTAGATGGGTTTGATTTAGGGGTAGGGGTATTATTTCCTTTTGCGCCATCTGATCATTGTCGTGATAGGATGATGAACTCAGTAGTGCCATTTTGGGATGGTAATGAAACTTGGTTGGTTCTTGGTGGAGGGGGGTTGTTTGTTGCTTTTCCTCTTGCTTACTCAATTCTAATGTCAGCTTTCTATATCCCAATTATTATAATGCTTTTAGGTTTAATTTTTCGTGGAATAACTTTTGAGTTTAGATTTAAAACTACTCCAAAACATCGTTATATATGGGATTACTCTTTTCATTTTAGCTCTATTACTGCTGCTTTATTTCAAGGGATGATGCTTGGGGCTTTCGTTCAAGGAATTAAAATTGATGGCAGGGTATTTGCAGGCAGTAGTTTTGACTGGTTAACGCCTTTTTCTTTCATGACTGGTATTGCAGTAGTATTCGGATATGCCCTACTTGGTAGTACTTGGTTGATAATGAAGACAGATGAAGATACTCAAGTATGGGCTAGAAAAAGTGCTATGTATATATTGCTTTATGTTATGTTATTTATTGGTTTAGTAAGTATTTGGGTACCATTTTTGAATGAAAGAATTCGTATATTATGGTTTACTATGCCTAATTTTGCTTATCTTTCAGTTATTCCTATATTTACTGTTGCTACATTATTCATGCTGTTTAGCAGCATTTATAGAAATAAAGAATATTACCCATTTCTTTATACAATTTTACTTTTTATTCTTGCTTATTTGGGTCTTGCTATCAGTATCTGGCCATTTATTGTGCCACATCAAATATCTATCTGGCAAGCGGCAGCAGTAGCGGAATCACAGTCTTTTATGTTAATAGGAGTCGCTATTCTTTTACCAGTAATATTATCTTATACAGCTTATTGCTATTATGTTTTTAGAGGAAAATCAACTCATCATCCAATGTATTAATCAGATTATTAATGAAAAAACTATTTAGAGAAATTAGTGTTATTACCCTGTTCTTCATTTGGGCTGGGGCCATACTAGGTTTATCTTTTATTGCAACCCCTATAAAGTTTAAAGCTGAAGGGTTAACTCTTCCCGTAGCTATAGAAATAGGAAAAGTAACTTTTCATTTTTTTAATAAAATAGAATGGTCCGCTTTTATTCTTTGTAGTATTTTAACTTATAGTAGTAAGATAAGAAAATATTCTATCCTATTGTTATTACTAATATTGATAATATTAGTAATACAAACATTTTTATTATTTCCTGCTCTTGATAATAATATAATTTTGCTTAAAGAATCTAAGAATGTTAATCCAATATATACTGTTCGTAAATGAAGGGTTGCAAAGATAGGAGAGCTATTGTAGAGTTTAGGACATTGTGAGTAAGAATGTATTGACAGAAGAACAAAGAGAGAAGTTGAAGGAACGTCATAAGACAGAACGAGACGGACG